>JAQZBT010000043.1 GCA_029237755.1 Candidatus Saccharimonadota bacterium | reverse complement strand
GGTACTACAGGCGCCGGCATCCATCGCGCGTTTCCAGGCACAAGACTGGGTAAAGTCCTTCGTGTCATCAGCGTCGTTGCTGTACTTGGCACTGTCCGGATCTAGGACGCTGTCCGCTGTTATGCCTGTGCGTTCGGGGTTGATCCCTGCGTTGGGGTTGCCGTCGAAACGGGACATCAATTCGCCGAACTCGTCGAAGTTCACTTCCTGGCCGGTGTACATGTGGTGGGCCATGGTGACGATCATGTTGCCTTCGCGCATGAGGAAGATTACGCGGTCGAGGTAGCCTTTTTCGATCGATTGCTGATACATCTCGTAGAGCATGCAGTACATCGCGACGATGCCGGTCCAGCCAACGGTGCGCAGGGCCCGCAATCGGAATTCTTTGATTCCCGCTTCGTGGGCTTTCATAATGTCTTGAGTCTTTTCCCAGACCTCCCAGGTTTTGGCTTGGGCGCCTTCCACCTGACCGGCCTGTTCGCTGGCTGTCCCCTGCAGGCCCTTTTCGGCCTGGTTATTGGGGTCACTCTGGTTGGCTGCGGTTGGTTTGGCCAGGTCGGCATCACCGGACAACCCTCGGCGCACCTTGGAGACCATGCGCTCTTTCAGGGTCCGGGTCTTGTCTTTGGTCCAGAACTTAAACGAGACACCGGCGTGCAGCCGCATGGCTTTGGTATAGAGAGCATGCTGCAGCCAGCGGTGCGGCGCCAGCTTGCTGCGTACCAGTTCGCCCATGGCCCGTTTCTGTTCCCAGAGGTTCTTATCCCGGAAATCGTTTATCAACTTGCCGTCCTTGTCGCGGACGCCCAGGAACTTGTTGTTCTTGTCGAACTCCATCTTGAGGCCTTCCTTGGCCAGGATGTCCTTGAACTTCTCGATGCGCATGTTGGTGAGCTTGTCGCGCAGGAACCTGCCGGTATTGCTCTTGTGGCCAGTCGTGTCGTTGACCTGGCGGATGAAGAGTGAACGAATGATGTTGCGCTCGGCGCGGATCTCGATGTGGTCGTTGACCCGGAAGTTGTTGTTAAAGAGGACCGAGGCGATGTGCATCAGCTTGAGCGGGAAGGTGAGGAAGAAGCCCACGGCACTGAGGATCAGGGCGGCGGAGATGATAGCGATCTTGATGCCGGTCCTTTTTTGCTTCTTCCCTGTGCCGAAGAGGCGTGAGCCGGCGGTGCTGTCGCCGGGATTACCCATGGCTTCGGAGAGTCCCTTGTCGAACTTTTCGCCCTTAGTTAAGGGCCGGCTGCCCGGAGGCTCTGCAGGACCATGCTGGGCGCCGGTGTCAGCTTTGCCGCCCTTGCCACCACCATTGGTCTTCTTGTCGTCACCCTTGGGCTTCTTGTCTTGGTCGACGCGCTGGTTTGTGCCCGAATCGGCCGACTGAACCCGGCCGCCGGTGTTGGCTTGCGGTTGACCGCTGCTGGAGCCGGGACCGCTGTCGGCGCTGGTGTCTGGCGCGTTGGAGGGGCCTTCCCCCTCCGAGGCGTCGGGCTGGGTGGCGTTGGCGGGATCGTTGGCGTAGGCCTCGATCTGGTCCATGTCGGCGGTCGTCGGTTCCTGGTGGGCGGGAGCGATCGGTTGGGACTCCACATGCATCGGCTTGTGGCTTGGGAGCTCCTTGCTACCCGGACGACTCTTGAATCCAGCCATGGCCTATTGTGCCCCTCCTTGACGTTCCTGGTCGGCGGCTTGCTGCTCAGCCCGGGCGGCGGCTAGGGCTTCGGGGTTGGTCGAGATTAGTTGGGCTTCGGTCTCGGATGCCAGGATGCGGATGATGACGTGGTTGAGACCGGCGAAGAAGAGCCCCTCGCCTACCGGGAACTGGCTTAAGCGGTTTCGCTCTTCGTTAGTGAGCTTGAAGGTTTCTGAGACGATGTCGACGGCGGAAGGCGCCTGCTTGAGCAACAGCTGCAGGGACGAGTTGGAGACGACGGCCCTGCCCATCTTGTTGCTAAGGAAGTCTTCCACGTCCTGGCTGATGGTAGTGAGGCCGAGGAAGTACTTCCGGGCGCGCTTGGCGAGCGAGAACATGAAGGCGGCGGAGTCGTCGTACTTCATCAGCTGCCAGGCCTCGTCCACGATCAGGAGGCGCTTGCGGCGGTCGGCTTTGACCTTGTTCCAGATGTAGTTGAGGACTATGTACATGCCGACGGGGCGGAGTTCGTCTTCGAGGTCGCGGATGTTGAAGACCAGGAAGGGGTTGTCGAGTGAGACGTTGGACTGCTCGGAGAAGATGCCGGAGAAGGTACCGGTGGTGTACTGGCGCAGGCGGGCGGCCAGGCTGGGGCCGGAGCCGGTCATGGACGCCAGCGTGTTGTAGAGATCGTTCATGGTCGGCGGCGTGGCGTTGTGGGTGAGCGGGTCCTTGGTGATGCCGGCGCGCGCGTAGGTGTTGATGATGGCAAGGTCGAGGTCGGCGTCCTCGGTCGGCGTCAGGGGCGCGTAGAGCGTGGCTCCGCCCGACACGGTCGCGCCGCCCATCATGAGGCGCAGGAGGCCGTGGAGCGAGATGATGTTGGCCTGGAGGGCGTTGTCAGCTTCGTCCTGGTCGTAGACGCGCGGCAGATCAAAGGGATTGATGCGGGTTTGGGACGCGAGACTCAGGCGGAGGTAACTGCCGCCGACGGCCTCGCTCAGGGTCTGGTACTCGTTTTCAGGGTCGATAATGATACATTCCACGCCCATCATGAGCGAGCGCAAGGCCTCGAGCTTGATGGCAAACGACTTACCGGCACCGGACTTGGCGAAGACCACCATGTTGGCGTTTTCGAGCGAGAAGCGGTCGAAGAGGACGAGGCCGTTGTTGTGACGGTTGAGGCCGTAAAGGATGCCCTCGTTGCGGCTGAGCTCGGCGGAGGTGAAGGGGAAGCTGGTCGAGAGCGAGCCGGTGTTCATGTTGCGGTAGATCTGGAGTTGGTCGGTGGCGACGGGGGTCGTGGTGTTGAAACCCTGCTCCATCTGCATCGTGGCGGGCTTGGAGTAGACCAGAGAAGTACCGAAGATGCCTTCGATTTTGCGCGAGAGGGTTGTGAGCTCGTCGAGCGAATCGGCGTACATGGTGAGATAGAGGCCAAAACGGAAGAAGCGCTCCTCACCAACCTGGAGCTTGTCGCGGAGTTCCTCGGCGTCCTGGATAGCGGCTTCGAGTCCGGGGTCGCGAACGCGGCCCTTCTCCTGGTTGATGGTATAGGACGCCTCGAGCTGGCCCATTTTGCGCTTGAGGTTCTCGAGTACGACGCGGGACTCGACCGGATAGATGAAGAGAGAGATGTCGATGACTTCGTCGAGGTTGATGATCGGTGACAGCCAGCCGGTGAAGACCTGGCGGGGGTAGCCGTAGACGTAGATCGTCTTGACGAACTTCTTGCCCAGGCGCATGTAACCGGACTCGATCTCGAGCGAGGGCGGCGCGATGAGGTCGCGCATCGTGATGACGCCCTGGCGATAGATGAGCTCGGCTTCGTGGGACTCCTGAGCCCGCTGAAGCTGCTCGAGCTGTTCCTGGGTCAGTTGCTGTTGCTGCTTCGCCATTAGACTCGCCCTTCCTGAGCGCGACCTGCTGCGTCACTCGCTGCGCTCCGCTCTCGACGTACGTTTGAGTACGTCTCGCTTACGGTGCTCGCAGCTCCTTGCATGGCATCACTCATAAAGTGCTCGTAGGCTTGCATTAGACTGGCGCTCCTGGCAGCGGCCCCTTAGGAGCCTGGCCCTCGCCCTTGGTGACTACTGGCGTTGAGAGTTGGTCGGTGTCGATGAGCTTCTGGTTGGCGGCGACGTCGGGGTTGTACCAGACATAGAAGAGGTCAACGAGTTCCTGAGTTCCGAGCGAGATGGCCCGGATGCCCATCTGGGAGAGGCCGTTGGCCACCAGTGACATGCGCTGCTGCAGCTCCTGCTTGTAGTTGCGGAAGTCTTCTTCGGAAACATTGATGACGGGAGTGGGCTCGAAGGCGGCCTTGATGCCTTGGACGAGGCCGATCTTCTTCTGCTCCATGGTCGGAGGGAAGAATGGCACTACGATATAGAACTGCTTGTCCATGATGTTGACTTCCTCCACCAACGCCTTGATATTGGCGATGTAGTCGTCCATCAGGGCTCCGAGGAGCTCGTTGGGCTGTTGGCTGCGCTGGGCGTCGAGCTTCTCCATATATTTGGAGATGTCGATCTTCTGGCTCTTCACCACGATTTGCACCGGGAAGTGGATCGAGTTGAGGAAACCCTGGTAGGCGAACTCGACGCCTTCCTGCTCGGAGGTAGACATAAGGTCAAAGTTGATAGCGCTGCCGAGGATGACGCCTCTGAGTGAGCCGTCACGCATTACCACCACACCATCCTTGACCTCAGAGATCAGAAGGGTACTTTGGGTACTCTTATTAGCTTTGGCACTAGTGTCAGCTGCCATTGGCTCGTATGTCCACCTCTCCTTGCGGAACGGCAACCGGGGCGGCAGGCGCGGGCGCGATGCGAGTGGCTTGCGCTGCAATCTGCTGGACCGATAGGTCGTCGTTCTGTGTCGCTAGCTTAAGTATATTGCCTGAGTTGTCTGAT
Source organism: Candidatus Saccharimonadota bacterium (assembly GCA_029237755.1). Taxonomy (GTDB): domain Bacteria; phylum Patescibacteriota; class Saccharimonadia; order UBA4664; family UBA4664; genus JAQZBT01. The sequence goes on along the minus strand of JAQZBT010000043.1, from coordinate 8,409 downwards.
GTCACTCCGCTTATGCTTGCGCCTTGGGCGGCGGCGAGGGCGGATGCGGTCTTGTGACCCGGCTTGGCCGCCATCTGCTGCATGGCTTCCTCGCGTACATCCTCGGCGGCCTGGCGCAGTAGCTCGGCCAGGTTTTGGGCCAGCGGGCTCTTCTGGAGGTCGAGCATGTCGGTGCTGGGTTCGTCAGGAGCGTGCGGCGCTGGGGGTGGAGCGACCATGCGGTCTTCCTGGGCCATGGCGGGCTGGACGAGATTGGCTTCGGGTTGGGGTGGCTTATTCCAGCCGCGTGAGTCGATGAGGGTAGAGAGCTTTTCCAGCTCGCTGATGACTACAGCCGGGTCGCGCTGGGTGACTTCGGCCTTTTTGGCGGTAGGGGTGACGTGGAAGGTCTCGAGGACATCCTCTTTAACCCAGAGCCGCTTGCGGGAGGCGGCGAAGAATCCAACCATGGCGATGAGGAGCTGCTCGAAGTTTTGACCGTCACGGGTGTAGAAGGCTAGCAACATGAAGAGCATCGTCGGCGGAAAACCGATGATGATCATGACAGCTGGTAGAGAGCGAAAGATAGCAAAACAGACCGCCGCCCAACCGAAGCCCATCAGGGCGTAGACGAATTGGCGGAATGTTAGCGGGCCGATGATCTTATCTTCGGCCTCGACGTTTTGGGGGACCTTATATTGGCCCAAGGACACACACCTCGTTTAACACTCGTCTCCGTACGCTGCTCGCGTTCGAAGTCTCGATTAACTCACCTCAGGAGTTACATAAAGCTTACGCTAATTCTGAGATGTCTCCAAGAGGGGGGGGCAGCGCTAGAAGTGACTAAGCGGGAGGAGGAGGCGGTGCCGGCGGAATGTTGACGTCGCGCTGGTAGGCGGAGTCCACCTTGGCGCGATAGCTCTCGTTGGTAGCGTAATGCTGCTGGGCTGCGGCGAGGGCGTCGAGATTTTGCTTAAACTGCTGAGCCATGCGCTGGCTCACGGCCGGCCCTGGAGCGACGTGTCCTTCAGGCAATGGCGCGGGAGCCGCCGGTGCGCCCAGCCGGGGCAGGTCCTCCGGCGCCAGAGGGCCGTTCTCTAGAATATGGTTTTCGATGTTGGTGTAGGTCTGGCTCGAGCGCAGGTCGGTGCCGGTCATCTCCTGAGTAATCTTCTGGTGGATTTGGGCTGAGTGAACCGCATCGCCACCAGTGGCCTGGATGATCTGTTGTGCCACCTGCTCCGGTACGACCGGAGGCGGGGAGGGCTCGGTGATGGTTGAGCGGTACCAGGCCCCGACCACCGGATCGATGATCGGAGTGTCGGACTCGGAGGCGGATGCGATGACGTTTCTGGTATCGACCAAAATCTTGGCCTTGAGTGGGTCCGATTCCTTCACAGCCCTGACGGCGTCGTTGAGGGTCGTGCGGGCGGCCTGGGCCACCTCGGGGTCGCCGCCCGGTTGCATGTTGCGGTCCACGTAGGCCATGACGCGTCGCATCTGCGGGGCGCTCGACCGGGCGACCTGGTCGGCTGACATGTCGGAGACGGCGGCGGCGAGTGATTTATTGATGTCGAGGCCGGTGGCCTTAGCCATACCGCTCGACCAGGCCGGCGCCCACTTGTTGCTGGTCATAGCATTGTCGTGGCCGCCCAGTACGGCGTCTGAACCGTCGGCGTTCTTACCGTTGCCGCCGATGAAGTGCCCGGGACGGTTGGGATCGGGTTCGACGAAGCCGGTGCCCAGGGCTACTGCCCGGTCAACACCACTCTGCGATGAACCGAGGCGGGTGAGGATGGCGGCGACTCGGGCCTGGTTGGCGCCGTCGCCCTTATTGACCTCTTCCCGGATCATGCCCTCCATCTGGTCCATACCGCCGGTGCTGTTCTGGAGGGCGGAGATCATCCGCAGGTTGGCCTTCTTTACGCTTGCCTGATCGCCTGATTGAATGGCGGCTTTATACTCCGCTTTGGCGTTGGTGACGTCCTCGGTCGTTGCGCTGGTGACCGGGATGTCTTTGACGCTCACGCCATCCTTGTTCTTGGTGGCGAGCATCTCTTCTACGCGGCGCTGCTCAAATAGTTTGCTGTAGGCGGCTGACTGGATGTTGCGCATGCGATCGGCTGAAGACTGGGGTTGGTTGTGCCGCATCTCGTCGATGGCCTCTGAGGCAGCCTCCTCATCTACGGTGTGTTGGGCAGTTTTGTGAAGACGATTGCGGGTGGCTTCGTCGGCGCCGATGCCAAACCACGACGCGACGGGAATCTTTTTCAGGCCAACGACGTTACCCTGCTCGTCCTTCTTGGTGCCCATCGAGGCGTGGGCAAAGAATCCGGCCTGGCCGCTGCGCTTGGCGGCAAAGCCACGTTTGACTGCCGCGCCGAAGCCTTTCTGGGAGAAGTCGACTGCCTTCAATGAGTTAACGGCTTCGCGCGTATGCTGGCGATCGTGCGCCCAGTTGGAGTGGTTGCCGTAACGTTTATCGATAAATCCGGTCGCCTTCTTCGCGGCATTCTGCCCGAAGGCCAGTCCCTTGCCGGCCCAGCTGAAGGTCATGGGGATGGCGAAGAGCGGGATGATGTAGCCGGCCATCTGCAGTAACGGCCTTACGGTATTTTCGGCCGTGTTACCGGTGAAGGCCCCGGCTGCGAGAGCGAAGATGCGACCGGCTTCAAACAGCATCATCACCATCGGGAACATCATGACTAGTTTGACGAAGTTTTCCATCCAGACGCCAAACCATTTGGATGTATTGGGCAGGATCCAGAAGATGAAGGCGAAGGGGCTGAGGATGATCAGGAGGGTGATGAGCAGCTTCCTGATTACGAGGGTGAGGAATACTCCGAGGATAGCTAAGGCCATCGAGATGACGATGCCCCAGCCGACCATGGCGATGGCACCGGCGGCCGCGAGATACGAGGCCATGGCCCAGCACGTTGCCAATGTCGACGACGGCGACGCAGAAGTACCAGGAGAAGGGTATGAGTATTGCCCCCATGACCAGCCGGGGCAGGGCTTTCTTGACCGTATAGTTGTCCCAGCCGATGGCGGTACCGATGATAATGAGGAAGAAGATAAGGATAAAGAAGAGGCTGGCAACGTTGCGGAAATGCTCCCAGATTTTGTAGACGGGGGCAACGGCCGGGTCGTCTTTATCCATGGGCCGCTCTTCCAGGAACGGAACGATGATCTCATCACGGACCCAGTCGATGAACGTGACCATCGTCTGGATGCCGCCGCAGATGATCCAGTCCCAGCCCTTGCCGGCATTACACGTGGGGTCCGGATCCTTGGGAATCTCGGCAGCCGGCGGCGGGGCGTTATTGCCGTTGGGATTGATTGCCGTGATGTTGAGGGTGACCATAGCCCCGTCCGGAATCGTGCCGGTGGCTCTGATGGCGAATTGCGGCCCCGCGTTAGCGGTGATCCTGCACGTGCCGGCGATGTTATAGGTTCCGGGCTGAAGGATGCTGCCGGTGCTATAGTCCCCGCGGCCGTCGGTATTGAGGCTGGTTCGGGTGGGTCCGGCAAACGTTAGCAAAGTGTAGACACAGGGACGAATGTCACCCGGTGAAATCTGGACGGTGGCTCTGCCCTGAAAGCCGCCGGGCGCGGCATAGGCGACGGGGGCGGTGAGCAGCATCCAGCCCAGACCTGCGCTGAGCACAGCAAAAATGCCGAGTATCCGCCTCTTCATATACTGACTATAGCATTAGCGTTATCGAATGAGAGCGAGTAAGCATAAGCGTTGCATATGGACGGCACCATAAGTACAATGCGGTCAATGAAGCGTGCAATCTTGTTGGCGGTGGTGTTGGTGCTGTTGGCGTTATTGGCGCCTGGTCCGACATCCCATAGCGGCGTCGCTCAGGCTACCTGTGCGCCCAATAACGAGGGGAAGTGTGAAGACGGCCCGGTGGTTTCGGTGAAGCCGTGTGTGTCGATTGCATTGCCTATATCCGGCACCTCCAAGTGTGTAAATAACAGCTCCGCTAACGGCGGGGCTATTGTTAACTACCTCAAGACGATTTTGAAGCTGCTGGGCGGCGCGATCGGTCTCTTTATAATACTTATGCTTATCATCGCGGGTATCGGGTACATCACATCCTTCGGCGACCCAACCCAGATCAAGAACTCCAAAGGGCGGGTAGTAAACGCCCTGACCGCACTGCTGCTGTACCTGATGATGTTCGCGTTGCTTCAATTCCTGGTACCGGGAGGGATCTTATAGATGGAAAGTATTTTGAGTCTGTTTAAGTTGGCGGCCAACGCTTGTGGCACGAAGACCGGATGGCTGCCGAGTCTCTACGACCCGGGTCAAATTGGCACCAGTAAGTTTTCCTGTGATGCCAAAGGCAATATCCAGATAGACAGCCTCGAGGCGATGCTGGTAGTCGTGGCCAACGCTACCAAGATCCTGCTGGCGGTCGCGGGCAGCTTGGCGATCATCGCCATTATCGCGGCGGGCATCTACTTCATCATCTCGACCGGCGACCCCGGACGTATCAAACGCGCCAAAGACATTCTGATCAACACCGTTGTCGGCCTCGTCCTCATCATCGGCGCCTACGCAGTTGTGCAATTTATCTCAGGTGGGTTCTAAATCATGTTCCAATATATCGCTGCATTCACTATCAAAGCCAACGAGATCGGGATACCCACAAGCACCAAGACGGTCGGCGACGGCTTCAACAACATCGTCACTATCATGATCGCGGTGGTCGGTATGGTCTCGGTCATTGCATTGATGGTGGGTGGTCTCTTCTACGCTTTCTCGCACGGTGACGCCAAGCTGATCCAGCGCGCCAAAGATACTCTGCTGTACGCGGTTATAGGCCTGATCGTGTCCATCGGGGCATATGGAATCGTAATCTTCTTAAGTAACGCCATTGGCGGAAAGGGACCAAATTAAAATGATCGACCTGTCACTCTTGCTGGCAGCCGCCAGTGACCAGATTAACAGTTCAGCTCTAAAGGCCTGTGGTAACTCGTGTAATACGGGTACCAGCGTGGCCGGCATATTTGCCGGCATCGCCAATGCGCTTATCTTCCTGGTGGGCGCCGTATCTGTAATTATGATAATTGTAGGCGGTTTGCGATATGTGATATCAAATGGAGACTCGAAGCAGATCGCGGCCGCGAAGGACACAATCCTGTACGCCGTCATCGGCATCATCGTCGCCATTGCCGCTTACGCTATCGTACGTTTTGTCACCACAAGCATTTAGTTTGCATAAGCGTTAGTGCTTATGCTAATGTCACCTCAAAGTGAATTATTGTAAGGAGCATTCTCTTCAATGAGCAAATCAACATTAACTAAGAAGCTTGCCCTGTCCGCCCAGGCACTGATCATGGCTTTGGGCTTCGGAGCAGCCGCCCTGACTGCGGTAGCAGTATCGGCTACGCCGGTAAACGCTGCCCAGGCTAACTGTAGCGATCCCAGCTCGGCCGACCCCATTACGGCTGGAGCGTCCTGTGCCCAGGCTAACGGTACCCGCGATAACCTGTTCGCACCCAACGGTATCTTCGTGGTCGTAGCTAACACCTTGATCTTCCTGGTCGGTGCCGTCGCGGTCATCTTCCTGATCATCGGTGGTCTGCGCTACGTCGTCTCCAACGGTGACTCCAAGGCCGTTGAAGCCGCCAAGAACACGATTCTCTACGCCATCGTAGGTATCGTCGTCGCGGTCATCTCGTTCGCACTGGTCCAGTTCGTGATCAGCTCGCTGAATAAAGCCCAGTAAGCTTCTCCTTTCAACCAATCAAGGCCCCTCGGGGACTTTTTTGGTTATCCAGGTGAGGTCCAGTCAAAACAGATTGCTAGGCAGGCCGGCGCGGTCGGCTGTTCGCTCGAGCCAGGCGGAGAAGCGATCCAGGGCACCGCTGCTGTAAGAGGTAGTGGATGATGCCGGCGTGTAGCTGCTGATCGTAGCGGATTGACCTGATGAGGCAGGAGCCGCGTAGGTGGTCTGGCGGCCGCTCAGCGCAGGCACCTCAATCACCGCCGCCACTCCGTCGGTGTACCAGTCGTCGCCGAGGGCATTCTTGCCGCTTTGCGGCTCAACTATTTGGACGTACTCAACCGGCAGTCCAAGTGAGCCCACGATGAACTGCCTTTCCTCGTCGATGTTGGGGTCGATGCTGTGGACCGGTATGCGCGTGCGGCCCAGGGTCGCGATGTCGTCATCGTAGCTGGCCGTGCCGACCCAGATGGGTCTCCCATCGTTCGTGACTGCGCCTGAGTCCCAGAGGCGAGTGTGGTGGCGTTCGTGGATGGTGTTGTTGGACGTGGCCATTTGGAAGGCGAGGTCATGCTTGTTGGTGCCGATGAAGGCGGGACTAAAGGGCGCTGTGGGGTAAGGAGCGTCGGCTTTGGCGGCGCGGTAGGCGCGCAGCAGGTTCGAGGGCGTGGCGGGGTCGGCGCCGAGCCAGCCGGCGGAGTAAAATGCCTGGCTCACTTCGGCCTCGGTGCCGACGTATATAAAGCTGATGGGTTGCGCCCGTTCGCCTACAGGGTTGTTGGTGAAGCGGGGCAGGGATTCGTAAGGCAGGTCGGCTGCAGCAGCCTGAGCGGCGCCTGGTGCCACCAGCAGCAGCGAGATAAGCGATGCAACAATTGCCAGCCGGAGTTTCATGGTATGCCCTCGAAGTTAATGGGTGATATTACTCCTCAGGCATTCCGGCTGCAAGCAGCGCAGGTATCAAAAAAGCCCCCGGATGGGGGCTTTCGAGATGTACAGGTGACTAGACGGGCTTGACCTTGATCTTCTTGACCTTGTCCTGGGCCACCTTGGGGATGGTGACGGTCAGTACGCCATCTTTGAGAGAGGCGGCAGCCTTCTCGGCAATGGTGGAGGTCGGAAGGATGACTGAACGGGAGAATGAGCCCCAGTAGCACTCCTGGACGTAGTAGTGCTCACGGTCGACCTCTTTCTCCTCGACGCGCTCGCCACGGATAGTGACGACGTCCTCGGCGACCTCGATGTCGATCTTGTCGGGGGTAACTCCGGCGATGGGAGCTTTGATCACAACGTTTTCTTTGGTCTGGTAAACGTCGACGGCCAGTTGGCCCTCGGCTTCAGCCATCCAATCTTCGTCGCCCTCAACGGGGGTGTCTAGGAAATCATCTTGGAGTACGTTGTCTTGTTCATTCATAGGTACGGATTTCTTGCCCGGCATCGGGTTTGAGTCTCCACGTTAGTCACTTAACCGGATTTCGTCCTATTATAGGCAGACGTCCAGATGAAAGGCAAGCAATACCATGCTAGTTCGACGCTTCATAGAGCTGTTAACGCCCACAGACTGTCTGGGATGCGGGGCGGATGGTGTAGTGCTTTGCACAACATGCTCAAACAGCTTTGGCTTAAGACAGGCAAATATCTGTTATGCTTGCCGTCTCCCCTCTTCCGATTGGCTAACATGTAAACGTTGTCGTTTGGACACGCCCTTGACCGGTGTTGCGGTCGGTGCCTACTACGATGGGCCGGTGCAGGAAATGATATTGAAGCTCAAGTTCCACCGGCTGCGGGCAGCGGCTGAACCGGCTGCGCAATTAATTTTGGATTCACTCCCCTCTTGGCCGATAGATACTGTGACGGCTGTGCCAGTCTCACCTGCCAGGCGCCGCGAGCGGGGTTACAACCAAGCCGAGCTCATTGCGCGGCAGGTGGCTGCGGCCTTGGAGCTGCCATTCGCTCCCCTACTGGCCCGCTCTGGAACCTCGCATCAGCTGGGCCTGGACCGGCGTTCGAGATTGGAGCTGGTGCAAGGAGCGTTCTACGCGGTCGGTACGTATCCAGGGCGACGCGTATTAATCGTGGATGATGTGATCACAACGGGCGCTACTCTCACCGAGTGCGCCGAGGTGCTGACGCGCGTCGGAGCGGCTGAGGTCTGGGGCGCGGCGGTCGCGCGGCATTAGGCTTGTAGCGGAAATCCGGACCACAGCGACTACCTCTAGTCCGTTTCGGTTGGGTACAATCGGCTCATGTACCCGAACCCCAACGACAAGCTCAGTTACATCACGGAGGATACGGTCTATTTCTTTTCGCATGCTTATGACCCTTTGAATAACTGGTCGGCGCATCGCGTAAGGCTCTGGGGCGAGTTGTTTTCTACGGTCGAGCACGGCTTTCATTTCCGGAAGTTCAGTGAAACAGCGCCCGAGATAGCAGCCCAGATACTTGAGGCGCCAAGCCCCTGGGCGGCGATGCAGATTGAACGGACCCATCGAGAGCAGCGGCGGAAGGATTGGCAGGCAGTAAAGGACGATATTATGCTCGAGCTGATCATGGCGAAAGTGGAGCAAAATGACGACGTGCGGGACTGTCTGGTTGGTACGGCTGATCTCCACATCGTCGAGAACTCGCCTTGGGACTCTTACTGGGGATGCGGCAAGGACGGCAAGGGCAAAAACCGGATGGGCAAGAT
>JAQZBT010000042.1 GCA_029237755.1 Candidatus Saccharimonadota bacterium | reverse complement strand
ATTGCGTCTCAAGATTGGCGTCATGTTTGGAAATCCGGAGACCACAGCGGGCGGCCAGGCACTGAAGTACTACGCCTCGGTGCGGATGGATATCCGCGGATCAGAGCAGATCAAGGACGGGGATGTCTCGATCGGCAAGCACGTGAAGGTGAAGGTCGTGAAGAACAAGGTGGCCCCGCCCTTCAAGGTGGCCGAGTTCGACATCATGTTCAACGAAGGCATTTCGACGGCTGGTGACTTGATAGACTTGGCGGTCAAGCACGGCCTGGTACTCAAGAGCGGCGCCTGGTACTCCTACAAGGACGAGAAGATTGGTCAAGGCCGCGAGGCTGGGAAGCAGTACCTGAAAGACCACGAACCTCTGATGAAGACTCTCGACAAAGAGATTAGAAAACTGGCTCAGGCTGCGTAGGGGCATAATGCCCACTGTCACGGACATCAAAAAACAGAAGCGCTCGGAAACTCGGTACAGCATCTACTTGGACGGCAAGTACGTCCTGTCCCTAAGTGACCTGGACCTCAGTAACAGCGGCTTGAGGGTGGGACACGAAGTGAGCGAGGAGCGAGTGCAGGAGCTCCAATCTCAGTCCCAGGGCTCCAAGGCCTACGCTCAGGCGCTGCGTTACATCGGCATCCGGCCGCGCAGCGAGCGCGAAGTGCGCGATTACCTCGTTCGCAAAGAGACCGCTCCGGCCGACGCGGACACTGCAGTTGAGCGGCTCAGGGGGCTGGCTCTGATAGACGACCTGGAGTTTGCTGCGGCCTGGATCAGGCATCGCCAATCAGTGAATCCCCGCAGTCGTCGCCGGCTGGAGCAGGAGCTGATGCAAAAAGGTGTTGAGCGCGGGACGATCGAGGAGGCGCTAAGGGAGCTCGACGGAGATACCGAGCTGGATACGCTGGTCGCTCTAATAGAGCGGAAGCAGCGGCTGCCACAGTACTCCGAACGAGAGAAACTCATGGCCTACTTTGCCCGGCAGGGGTACGGCTACGATGTGATTAAGCGAGCGCTTGAGAGGGTGCAGAAGTAAAAAACACCACCCTGGCGGATGGCATTTTTTTCAACTTGCAGCGGTCTAGTTGGCTGTGACGAGGCGATAGGCTACTACGAATGCCACGGCCCAGAGAAGTATTACTAACACTACAAACCCTCTTATCCTCCTTAGCGTAGCGTAAGGGCTATGGCATATCAAGAGGGAAGTGAGGAACAAAGGTGGGCACTCGTCAGCATAGCCGCGCTAGCGCTTCCTCGTGCCGACCTTTGTTCCTTGCCAGGTGAGCTGCCATGGAAAGTGGCATTTGCACCTGAGAGTCTAGGGGAATGCAGTGTTGAGTACGACGAACACCGCTTCATGTAGTGAACAGGTGGAGGAGTATTCAACATCAAGAGGGAGTTTCTGGCACAGGCTCGGCCGCCAGCACAGGAGCCTTCAGAGTCGTATCCCGAACGGTGATAGTGCGCGGAGTGACGTCAAGAATTTGCGAGCGGTCGATGATTAACGTGGCTCCGAGCCACGCGCGAAGCAGTGATTGGCGGACATGCAGCTTCTGTACCCGACTGGTCTCCAGGTTGATGGTGTAGTCCTCAACGTGACCGAGTTTGCGTCCGGTATCCGAGATGACTGACTTGTCGAGGGGATCGTAGCTGGTCTTGAGCATGGTTTTGAGTCTGACGATGTCGCCCGGCGCTACCAGCTCTTCCTCGTTGTCCACGATGACGCAGTCGGTAGCCAATTGCCGGATGTCGCGCGACATCAGCAGCAGGTCCTGTTTGTGGTGTGCACCTTCGCAGCGGTAAGCCATGATCTCGAGCGTACCGATGTCGATAAGGGGCTTGCGTGTGAGCGCGACAGCCTCGCCCGTCTGAAGACTGATCACAGGCAATGATTGCATCTGGCTGGCGAACGCTTGCATAACTCTAGTTTACTCCGAATCGGGTTTGAAACTGACGTTCAAAATGTGGTTAATCATTGGGGTCAACAGATTGACCAATCGGTGATTTTAGCCTACAATTACCAGGTTTAACAATCATTAACCTTTTTGCGTTCGCTAACGACGAACGTAATCCGCCAAAAGCGGATTGCCAAAGGAAGGATATCAATGCAAAAGACCTACGAGCTGATGGTGCTCCTGCACCCAGACCTCGAGATCGACGTAGAAGCGCCGATCAGCAAGGTAGAAGGCCTGGTTGAGGCGGCTGGTGGCAAAGTCACCAAGCGCGACAACTGGGGCAAGAAGCGCCTGGCATATAAGGACTTCGCAATTTACGTATACTTTGAGGTACAGCTGGACGCTGACAAGGTCAGCCAGCTGGAACAGCAAATCCTCATCACCGAGGAAGTTCTGCGCCATCTCTTGGTGGTCCATGAGGAAAACACTCCCCGCAAGGACGCCAAGAAGCCAGAAGCCGAGAAGAAGACTGAAGACACTGAAGAAGTAACGACTGAAGAGGGAACCAAGTAGATGGCCAAGAGCTTCAACCAAGCAATTGTCATGGGCAACTTAACTCGCGATCCGGAACTGCGCGCCACCCCTAGTGGCCAGCAGGTCGCATCGTTTGCCGTTGCAACTAACCGCACCTGGATGGACCAGAGCGGTGAGCGCAAGGAAGCGGTGGAATACCACGAGATCGTCGCCTGGGGCAAACTTGGTGAGCTCGCTGCTCAATACTTGTCGAAGGGCCGCAAGGTCATGGTGATCGGCCGCCTGCAGACCCAGAGCTGGGAAAAGGACGGCGTGAAGCGCTCTCGTACCGAGATCGTCGCCTCCGACGTCAACTTCCTCGATGGTCCCGGTGGAGCCGGTGCAGGCGCGGCCGGTGGGGCTGCAGCAGGTGCGGCTGGCGGAGCTGCTGCCAGCAAGTCCGATGACGTTGTCATCCAGGACCTCGACGCCAACCAGAACATCAACCTCGACGACATTCCTTTTTAGTCCTTTTACAGCACGCGCATTACTTTGTCAGAGCCTCCGGTCCTCGCTCGACGTACGTCTATGTACGCCTCGCTCCGGTCCTCGGCACTTCCTTGTACTGCATCGCGCTGCTAAAAGTCCTAACCTAACTTAATTAACGAATTACAGGAAACTTAATGGCTAATTTTTATTCCAAGAAAGTCTGCCGCTTCTGCGCAGAAAAGATGGACTACGTTGACTACAAGGACGTCAAACTCCTGCAGCGCTACCTCTCGAGCTACGGCAAGATCGAGTCGCGCAAGCGTACCGGTAACTGCCTGCGCCACCAGCGCCGCGTCGCTGTCGCGCTGAAGCGCTCCCGTCACATCGCCTTGCTGCCCTTCGTGGTGCGCTAATGGCGGTACTGGGACACACTGACCTCAAAGTCGGTACGTTGATCGAACTCGACGGCGTGCCTTACCGCGTGACCGACTACACCCACAAGGCCATGGGCCGGGGTGGGGCGGTCGTACAGGTGAAGATCAAGAACTTGCTCAACGGCTCCGTGCTGGACAAGTCTTTCCGTGGAGCCGACACGATCTCGTCCGCTGACGTCACCCGCGAGAACATGCAGATGCTCTACCGCGAAGGCAGCGGTCTGGTCTTCATGAACAACGAAACCTACGAGCAAGAGACCGTCGATGAGGATGTCCTCGGCGATCAGGCCAAGTATGTGGCTGACAGTACTGCCGTTACGCTGCTCTACTTCAACGGCAAAGTCATCGGCCTGGAAATCCCCAATGCTTTGTACCTGGAGGTCGTTGAGACCGAGCCAGGCGCTAAGGGTGATACCGCCACGACCGCGCTCAAGCCGGCCAAGCTGGAGACTGGCATCCAGGTGATGGTGCCGTTGTTTATCAACGAAGGCGACCGGATCAAAGTGAATACCTTGTCGGGCGCTTACTTGGAGCGCGCCAAGTAAATCGCCATGCGGCTGTTCCTCGCCACGTCATTTAGTGGCCAAACCACGCCCGACGGAAAGGTACACGAATCTTTCCGACGCGATGTCGAAGCCATAATCAATGGACTGTTAAATGCAGGGCACAGCGTTTTTTGCGCAGTTCAAGCCGAAGGCTGGGACGTGAATACTTTGCGGCCGGAGCAGGCGTTTGAAATGGATTTGCGCGAGCTGAATGAAGCGGATGCGTTCATTGGGTTCGTTACGGCGAACCCGCCGTCGGCAGGAGTCCAGTTTGAGATTGGCTACTCGCTGGCTAAGGGCAAGCGGGTGGTGCTGATGCGCCATGAGAGCGATAAGTTGCCGTATATGAATATTGGCCTGGTTAACAGTGGTAATGCGATTGAGCTGCAATACGAATCAATGGATGACTTGGTGCAGCAGCTCAAGTCTGAGTTGAGCCGATGAAGCAGCGTCTTGATGTGTTGCTCGTGGAGCGTGGGCTTGCTGCTACCCGTACACAGGCACAGGCGCTGATTATGGCCGGACAGGTGTCGGCCGATGGCCGCAGGCTCGAGAAACCAGGGCTGGCTGTAGATGCGAATATCGATCTCCATGTCAAAGACCAGCCGCGGTTTGGGAGTCGGGCGGGAGACAAACTAGCCTCTGTAGCCGAGACACTGAATCTCGACTTCGAAGGCAAGGTTGTTTTGGACGTCGGCTCATCGACCGGCGGCTTTACCGATTTTGCGCTGCAGCAAGGCGCTGCGAAGGTCTACTGCGTCGACGTAGGTACTGCTCAGCTCGCATACAAGCTGCGTCAGGACCCCCGGGTGGTCGTGATGGAGCAGACTGACATCCGGGAAGCGGAGCTGCCTGAGGCGGCCGATATGGCCGTGATGGACGTTTCGTTTATTTCGCTAACCAAAGTGCTCGAACCGACGGCTGCACTGCTCAAGCCTGGAGCGCCGATCGTGGCGATGGCCAAGCCGCAGTTTGAGGCGGGCAAGCCGGTAGCCGACAAATACCACGGAGTGATCCCAGAAGGGGAGCCGCGGGACGCTGTGCTGGCTGGTCTGCGGGACTGGATAGGCGAGCGCTTTGAGATTGTGGCAGAGGCGGACTCAAAGGTCGCCGGCGCCGAGGGGAACGTCGAGCGCTTCTTTTTGCTGCGACAGAGCTAGTCTTTGCCGATTGGCCCGAGGTGGGTGTGGCGGAATCCAGTATCTTCTTTGAGTCCGAACCCAAGCAGGCGGTCCATGCCGATGTGAGCGAACCAGACGTAGAGCAGGGGAGGTACCGTACCGGTGGCTGCCAGATAGCCCAGCGTGATGAGGCCCGGCAGTATGTAGCTGTGGGCGAGGTTGTAGGTCAGGGCGCCGATACGGTTGCCGGCGAGGTAGCCGAGCATCGAGAGGTCGGGCAGCAACAGGAAGACCATGAAGATCAAGAGGTTTGCGTCTTGCTGGTGGAAGAGCCACATCGAGCCGCCCAGGACGACAGCGCCCTCATACTTTTGGATCAGGATGGTTTTAGACATTGAACCTGAATTCGACTACGTCGCCGTCCTTCATGATGTATTCTTTGCCCTCGAGGCGGGCCTTCCCAGCCGAGCGGGCGGCGGGTAGGGAGCCGGCCGCAATAAGGTCGTGATACGACACGATTTCGGCCTTGATGAAACCTTTCTGGAAATCGGTGTGAATGACGCCGGCGGCCTCGGGCGCGGTGGCGCCTTGGGGTATAGTCCAGGCGCGAACTTCCTTGGGACCGGCGGTGAGATAGGTCTGCAGACCGAGCGTTTCGAAGCCGACGTGAGCCAGCTGGTCCAGACCCGATTCGGCTTGGCCAAGCGATTGCAGTAGCTCTGTGGCCTCTTCTGACGGCAGGTCCATGAGCTCCGCTTCGATCTGCGCGCACAAGAAGAGTGCTCGCGCAGGTGCCACAAGAGTCGCCAGTTCCGCTTGTACTGATTTGTTGTTCAAGTCTGACTCGTCCAAGTTGAACACATATATGAACGGCTTCGCTGTCAGGAGTTGAAGATCGCGCAGCGGTTCCAGGTCGAGCTTGGAGCCGAAGAGGAGCTGGCCCTGATCGAGATGCTGCTTGGCTGTCTCTACCGCTTGGAGGACTGGTCCAAAGCCCTTAGGGTCACGCTTGGCTTCGCCTTCGAGCTTGCGCAGGCGGTTATCGATAGTCTGGAGGTCGGCGAGTATCAACTCGGTGGCGATGGTCTCGATATCGCGCTTGGGGTCGGGGGCACCATCGACATGCGAGACGTTGGGGTCGCTGAAGGCGCGTACGACCTGGACGATGGCATTGCATTCGCGGATGTTGGCCAGGAATTTGTTGCCGAGGCCCTGGCCTTCAGAAGCTCCGCGCACGATGCCTGCGATATCGACGAAAGTAACCGTGGCCGGCACGATTTTTTCGGTCGAGTAGAGCTTGGCGAGCTCGGCCAGACGAGGGTCGGGTAGGGGAACGATGCCGACGTTTGGCTCGATCGTCGCGAACGGATAGTTGGCCGCCAGAACGTTGTTCTTGGTCAGCGCGTTGAAGAGAGTGGACTTGCCGACGTTGGGTAGGCCGACGATGCCGAGGGAGAGACTCAAAGGGTTACCTTACGGATAATTCAAGGGCTAATTATGCCATAGATGAGGCAACTAGCCCAGGCTGCGCCGGAGCAAGGCGGTTTCCGTAATAGCTTCGGTGAGCGCCTCGCGGCTGTTCTTGAACAGCAGGACGTTGGCGGTGAGGTTGCGATGAGCCTTCTCGCTTTGCGTGCGCGGACCGAAACTAACCCCCAGGATGCGCGAGGCGGCGTCGATGTCTTCGTGAATTTTGCGCCAGGCGGCGTTGCGAGAGGAGAGGGCTTTGAGGTTGTCGGTGTTGAGGTAGCGTCCAGCCCGGTCGAGGTCGTCCGTCAGTGCCGGATAGTGATCCCGGACCAGTTCGAGGTCACGATCGCTTAAGTCCGCCAAGGCGCGGCCGACACCGATAAACTCGGGCGGCACACCGATGGAGTAGAGGCCGGCGGTGAAGGTAATCGCGCGGGGGAGTTGCTGGGAGCCCATGGACCGGCCATAGGCCAATAGACCGATGTGTTGGCGGCGCTCGCGGCGCTTTGGTACTGCGGCGAAGATTCCCATCAAGTCTGGAGCAATGCCACCCAGGGTTTCCTGGTAGTGCGCGGCGGCTTTCCCGCTGATGCGGGCGAGCTGTTTTTGATCTGCTGCGGAGATAAGCTGCGGTTTCGTCTGCGGCAGAAGACCCTCAAGTTTGGTCGTGGCGGCCTTCACGGACGCCGGCGAGTGGTCGTAGCGAAAAGAAGATTGCAACGATACTGTACGGACCCCTGGCAGAGCCGTCGCGAACTGTTCCACGGTGTCGGGGGTGAGACCGCCTCGGAAGGGCAGACTGCCAACGCCGGAGATAGGGAAGACGGGGATGTTGTGCTCGGCTGAGAACTCATAGACCTGGGAAAGTGCCATGCGATTTGCCAGCACGGTGGCCAGCAGGCCTGACACCAATGCCGGGTCGGACCGGGCTAGGAAGGGGCGGATATATTCGGGCCGGCGGCCGGCATTGGTGTGAAGCGAGAGATATTCCTGCAGTAGCTTTCCGATGCTTTGCTGGCCCTCCACGCTTTCGACCAATGGGATTAGCTCAATGTGATCGGTGTTGGCCCGGCCATTGCTGTCGAACTCGCGCGTTTTGAATTGGGCTAATTTTTCGAAGGATTTATGCATCTGCATGAGCTGGTCGGCGCGCTCGGTCATGGGGAGGATGACTTCGAAAAGGGGGCGGTCACTGAACTTCAGGTCACGGGCAAAATCTTCGCTCGAAAGTATGACGCTCATGGCCTGGAGCAGGCTGTAGCCCTTCTCTTCCCAGATGTTGGGGATGCGGAAGGTGAGGAACTTGTCGCGGCCCAGCCGGTACTTGGAGAAATAGGCATGATACCGGCTGAAAAGCTTGTCCACAACGGCGCTGTCGGCGTATTTGCCTTCCCAGTCCCACATAAACTCGTCCATGCCAAACTCTTTGTAGCAGGCCAGGGCATCGGCGAGTTCCTGATGAACGCCGATGAAGGGATCAGATGGGTTCCAGAATGGGGCGGCGGCGTTGTCGGGGTGTTGGGTGGCCATAGTGGCTGAGATGTGGCGCAAAATCTAATCCTTTTTTGTTACGGCTTGGGCGATTGCTGAGATGGCGGACTGGAGAGTGGCGTCGTCGGCGGCGAAGGACAAGCGGGCAAACCCGGGCGCACTGAAGGCTTCGCCGGGAACGAGGGCAACATGGTACTTCGTCAGTAGCTGCTCGCACCAGGCGGCGCTATCGGAGGTAACGGTTCTCAAATCGATCATGAAGTAAAAAGCACCTCCGGGGGTGACGAAGTTTAGTTTCGGAATGCGCTTGAGGCCTTGGGCCACCAGATCACGGCGATGGCGCAGTGTCTCCAGCTTGCCGGGCACGTCGCCGGCGGCGAGGGCGGTAAGGGCGGCTTGTTGGCTCGGTACGGCGGCGTTACCGGTGAAGTGGCTGAGCAGGGCGGTGATAGCGGCCGCCACGTCGGGGTGGGCGAGTACATAACCGATGCGCCAGCCCGTCAGTGCCTGGCTCTTGGACCAGCCGTTGATGATCACTAGTTGGTCGGGCTTGAAACCGAGCTTGGTGATGGGCTGGAAGGAGCGGGTGAAGACCAGTTTGTTGTA
Organism: Candidatus Saccharimonadota bacterium; assembly: GCA_029237755.1. Taxonomy (GTDB): domain Bacteria; phylum Patescibacteriota; class Saccharimonadia; order UBA4664; family UBA4664; genus JAQZBT01. The sequence continues at coordinate 1,432 of JAQZBT010000042.1, read as the reverse complement.
GATGTCGTCGGCAATAACCGTGATCGGGCGGCCGGTGAGTAATTTGGCCAGTTCGCGCTGGCTGGCGGAGGTGAAGACGGCGCCGGTTGGGTTATGCGGCGAGTTGACGATGATGGCGCGGGTGCGGGGTGTGATGGCTTTAGCGATGGCACGCACGTCCAGGTCCCAGCGGTCGGTCAGTGGGACTTCGACTACGCGACCTCCGGCCAGTTCGATCAGGTGATTGTAGCTGACCCAGGCCGGGGTGGGGACGATGACCTCGTCGCCGGGGTTGAGTAAGGCCAGGAAGGCGGCTCCCAGGGCTGGTTTGGCGCCGGCCGTTACCACGGCTTGGGCAGGCGAAAATGGAACGTCATAGAAATCGCTGGCGTGCCTGGCGATGGCCTCGCGTAGCGCGGGCATTCCGGGTACAGGCGTGTACTTGTTGAGATGAAGTGTCTTGGCCACGGCCTGTTGGATGTAGGCCGGGGTATCGCCGTCGAGCTCGCCGGCCGTGAGGTTATAGATAGTCTCGCCGGCCGCGACCATCTGTTTGACGCGGGCGTTGAGGGCGAGAGTAGCACTCTCTTCGAGGGATTCCAGGCGCTTTGCCAATACCGGTTTCATGACTTTGATCGTAGCAAGGATTCGCATCAGGCCGAAGCATAAGCGTTATTTGGCTTGTCATAGCCAAAAAGTCTTGACATGTGGTGGAACAGGCGGTAAAGTTGTCGATTCTTAATTTTCCAAAAGGAATCGTTTATGACCCGTTCTACTATTTCCAAGCTGGCTGCGACCCTGCCCGTCGCTGCGGTGATCGCCCTCGCGGCCGCCGGTACCGTCCAGGCCGGCTCAAGCCACAACAATACCTGTAACTGCACTCCGACCCCGAGCGCCAGCCCGACCGGCGGCATGGGTGGCGGTTCTACGCCCACCCCGAGCGCAACTCCACACGTCCACGACGAGGACTGCGACCACAACAAGCCGAGCAAGAGCCCGAGCCCGTCGGTTAGCGCCAGCCCCAGCTCGACTCCTTCGGCTACTCCCAGCCCGACCGATGAGCCCGAAGAGGGTGGCAAGGGTGGTGCCGCATCACCTTCACCGTCTGTCAGCCCTGAGCCCGAGGCCGGTGAGACCCTGCCCGAGACCGGTGCTGCAACAGTGCTGGGTGGCTTGGCCGGTGCTTCCGCTATCGGTGGCGCCAGCTACATGTACCTGCGCAGCAAGCGCGCCGTCCGCGACGCCATGCGTCAGCGCTAAAAACCAAAACAGATAATAAGAGACCGGCAGCCCTGGTGTTGCCGGTCTTTTTATGCATTTGCGCCCTAAGCATAACTGCTTTACACTCGGAAGAGAGTAAGCAAAGTCGGCTAATGCCAGACATTCAGTACCAGAGTCATCGAGGTAGGGCAATCGCTTTCGGGGTCGGAGCGGTCGTTGTCGCGTTACTGTT
>JAQZBT010000041.1 GCA_029237755.1 Candidatus Saccharimonadota bacterium | reverse complement strand
CATGGATCTCATACGGAACCAACTCGGCGGCCGTGACTTGCTTGCCCTGGAATTTGAGCTTCAGGACTGTCCCCTGCTTGGTCTGCTCGGCCCAACTCTGGTCGAAGACGAAATTGCCCAGGCTGTAGGCGATGAGTTTGCCCTGGTACCACTCGACGCCCTGGACCCAGTGCGGATGGGCCCCCAGGACAAGGTCGGCGCCGGCCTCGATGGCACGGTGGGCGACGGCGCGCTGGTCGGCGTTGGCTACATGGGTGTACTCGGTGCCCCAGTGAAAGTAGGGGATGACAACGTCGGCGCGGGTACGGGCGGCGGCGATATCGGCGGCCATCTGGTCCGATTCCGAAGGCGCATAACGGCCCCAGGGCGCCATCGGGATATGAGCCATGCCGGGGGCATGGTCGGTGGCGGCGGTGGAGCCGGCGATGGAAGAGTAACCGAGGAGAGCAACCTTCACCCCTTTGACTGTCATGATGCGCTCAGTATGGGCCTCGGTAGCGTTGAGGCCGCCGCCGAAAGCTGTCAGACCGAGTCGCTTCAGCTCAGCCAGAGTGTCGCGGTAACCGTCGGCGCCGCCGTTGAAGGCGTGGTTGTTGGCGAGCGACACTGCGTCGATGCCGCTGTCTTTGAGTCCTGCGGCCGCCTCGTACGGAGCAACGAAGGTCATACCAGAGTTGGTGATGACCGCTTTGTCGTCCGAGACGGCGCACTCGAGATTGGCAACGGCCAGGTCGGCAGCGCTCAAGGTGTCTTTGAAGTAGCGGTAGGGCCTGGTCATGTCGCCGGCTGCCTTCATCTGGGTGTAGACGGAGCGGCCCAGGCCAATGTCGCCCACGGCCACCATGCTCCACTCGCTGCCCGAGTCGAACTTGGTCTGGTGCAGCTTGGAGATGATTTCGGTGCGCTCGTTAATGCCGACCGGCGAGGTCGTTGGTATGCCGGCATAGTAGCTAAAACGGGTGAGGGGCTTGAGTAAGGTTGCGCCGGTGAGTGCGGCCGGCTCGGCAGTGGCGACCGGCAGCACCCCGGCAGTAGCGGGCAGCTCCTTGAGACTGAACTCCAGGTCGGCAGCACCACGGGCCGCCGCATCAGGAATCCAGCCGGACGAGCGGATGGCGGCCTCGATCTGCTGTTTGGCGGCCGGGTCGGCGTCCTCGATCCAATAGGTCAGGCGTTCAGCGGCCCGGGCGGCGGGTTGCGGCACAAAAAGTCCGGCTATTCCGAGCGAGTAGCCCACAGCGGCAAGCACAACGACGGTTAGACCGGTCAGGAAGAGGCGGCGGGAGGGTCGGGTCACTCTCATTCCCCTTATCTTACACCGCAAAGAAGAACGTGTAGTTGCTCGTTGACCTAAGTCAATGCGGTCTGCCTCGCAACTAGCACGTTTCGCTAATTTAGTGCGTTAATCCTTACGCCGCAGGGAAAATAATTGCAGTCGAGCACTCCCGTCTCCGCCGTGGGGGGACGGCAACAGGAGTGATCGGGCGGGGCCCGGGGCCGTGACGACATTGTCGCGGACCCGGTACGGACGCCGGTCATGAGACAACGGTGGCTCGAGCCGTTACCTCGGTGACTGAGAGATGATCGCGGAAGATGCGATCGAGTAGTCCCAGACTGAACCCGCTCTGCCTCTGAGAAGTGTTGGCCGTAGCGGCCGCGACTCCCAACATTGCAGGAAGAACGATCGGTGCAGCCGGATCTGAGGCGAAGTCCGCCGGAAGACCCATGCGGACCAGGTCGTAGTTGGTGCCCAGGTGGCGCAAGATGTGGTCGAGACCAGCATTCTTGGCCGCCAGGTTGCCGCCGACGTAGCTATCGCCGCAGCGGTTGTACGTCCATTGCTTGATGCCACCGGGCAGGGTGCCCATGATGCGCCAGGCGCGGTCCTGGTAGCGGAGGAAGATCCCCTGCTTACCCAGCGTGATGACGTATTCACCGCCATCGAGGAGTCCGTCGGTGAGACGAATCAGTTGGCCGGTATCGAAGACCTTGCGGTCGCCGTCCATGACGCTGATCGGCTCTGTGAGGTTGCCGAACTCCCGGTCGTTTTGCTTGATCGTGGCGATGCGGCCCCGGTATGGCGAATCGAGGACGGCTCGCACGATGTCGGCGTCTGCATCGATCAGGACCTTGGCCTTCTTCCAGTCGATCAGGACGTCGAGGAGGTCGGTGATGAACTCTGGAGTCATGCCGTTGGGAAGGCTGCCGGAGATGGCAACCCGGGACCCTGCGGGCAGGGCCTTGAGGGTGGCGACGAAGCGCTGGAAGACCGAAAAATCGATCTGCATCTTTTCGCCGTATGCGACCAGCTCACCGCCGTCGTTACCGAAGTGGAAGCGGTTGGTCCGCGTCCGGCCAGGTACAGTGACGAAGTGAGTGAAGATGCCGTGCAGGAGCCGCAGCTTGTCGAAGACCGGAAGGTCCGGCTCTCCACAGATGGAGAAGGCATGCGGCTTGGCGGCGATCCCGAGGTAGCGGTTGACGTGAGATTCGGCGACAGCGCCGTTGTTGCCACCGCCGCCGGGTTCGGGGTACGCCTGCGTGTCCAGTCCTTCGGTGGTGGATTCATCGATCGCGGCGTGCAAGGTCAAGTAGGAGGAGGCTAGAGCAGCCATCGGAGTATCCTTTGCAGTCGGGTGTACTTCTTGGTTGTTCAGGTTCTGATATGAGCCGCCCTGATACTGCTCTTACCGCAAGGGGCTGTCAATCTGGTCAACAGGGGCTGACGATGTTGAAACTGGTTATGCTGCGAGCAGCCAATCGCGAGCGGGGCCGACGGCGGCGAAGGTCCTGATGGTGCCTTCTTTGACTATGCCTTGCAGAATTAGCAGGCTGTTGGAACTTTCCAGGTACTGGCGTTCCTGGGGGTCGGTAGCGACTACGGCGATGCGCTCGAAGCGGGAAAAGTTTTCCGCGACTCTCATACCTTCCATCCGCCGGGCCGGGTCGACGTCCGCAAAGTAAATGTCGGTGATAAATAAGAACCGTTTGTCCTTGTATTGCATAACCAGAGCCAGGAAGTCGCTGACCATGCGGTCAAAGTCGGCATGCGTCAGCACCTTCGTGAAATGAAGGACTACATATCCGTCTTGGCGTTCGAGAGAGTAACCCGGATTAGCCATAGTATGTCAGTTTACGACTCAGACGCCGACTTGTAGTTATCCCTTATCCCAAGTCGTTCCAACGTAGGTGAAGCGGGGTTTGCCATCGACGCTAGCGAAGAAGTCGTCGACGGTGCGGACGTTGAGACGGGGGTGACCGGGAGTAGCGCCTTCGAGCTCAAGACCGGCATAGACCACGACGATGCGGCCGTCCTGGTTGCTGTCGTGAGCATAGCCAAGGACGACGTAGTGGTGCCCTTTGTAGTGACGATAGATCCCCGACGGGAGGTCGGGTAGAGCCACTATTACGGCCCCATCAGGCCAAGAATGAGGCCCATGATCATGATAGTGACAAACTCGTTACCGAGGTTGATGGCGGTGAGCTTGGCGGGACGGCCTTCGAAGGCGTCGTGCGTAATGAACCGGGCGGCGGTGAAGCCGAGCCAGAGCCAGAAGGCGGTCGAGAGCGAATCTTGCAGGAAGCTATTGGCGAAGAAGAAGTTCGACAGATAGGCGACGTGGGCAAGGACGTAGGCCGTGATGAGGCTGACGACCGCTGTGATAACGATGGGCTGCCAGACGGGGCTGCCGGGCTTGGACGGATCGACTTTGGTCAGCTTCATCCAGGTCTTGCCAAAGACGGGACGGGCGTACCAGATGCTGCCCACGACCATCGAACTGAGCATGGCCAGCACGACAGCCAGATAGTTTACTTGGACATCCATGAGCAAGGCTCCGCTTATGGTTATATTGTACTCCGTCCTAAGGAAGGACCGTTAACGTGACCTCCACCATATCGCCTGCTGTGACACTTGCCTGGCGGCGCTTATCGGCTTTCAGCGGCAGCAGGAAGCTGCGGCGCGGTTTGTCGGTAAAGATCGAGGTCTCCCACTCGACGCCGTTGATCTCCAGTGCCACCCGCAATGAGCCCCACCCCCGCTTCAAGTGCCCGAAGCGTTGCTGAATATCATCGGCCACGGGTTCGGGCAGTGTGATGAAGTGCCAGGCGGCCGGGCCGTCGTAGAGCCAGATTTCCGCCGGGAAGTTGTAGGTATGCTGCTCCATGATTAGATTTTACCCTTGAGAACCGCACGGGTACCAAAAAGAGGCCGGCGTGGTGCCGGCCTCTTTTTTGTTTGAACTCTTTAGCGCTTGCGCAGCAGAAGGTAGGCGCCCCCGCCGATAACAGCTACCGCGGCGAGCGTTGCATAGGCGATAGTGTTGGAGTTTTGACTCGCGGGAGTAGTGTCGGCCACCGCCACTGGTGACGACTTAACTGTCGGGCTGGGACTGGGCGAGGACGACGCGGCCGGAGAGGGCGTAGTCGGGCCATGGTCTTCGCCGTCATGGGCGGAGACGGCCACCGGCGCCAATAGCGCGGCGGCGATTGATAGGGTTGAGACTAGATAGCGTAATGATTTCATCGCAACAAACTTAGCACACGAATCTCAACGCTGATAGTATTTATGCTATGTCAGCTACCGCCGCCTTTATCGCCTGTGCCCTGCTCGCCGCGCTGGCTGTTTTCCAGGCCGGGCTCGCAGCCGGTATGCCTTGGGGACGGATGGCGTGGGGCGGTAGACAGACGGTGCTGCCGCAGAGAATGCGGGTCGCCAGTCTGTTATCGATCGCCTTGTATGCAGCGTTTGCCTTGATTGCGCTCGATGCAGCAGGCGTCGTCGAGGTACTCCCTGGCCTGCTCAGTAATATCGGTATCTGGGTACTGACCGTCTACGGGTTCGTGGGTGTCTTGATGAACGCCATATCGCGCAGCCGCCCGGAGCGCCTGGTCATGACGCCGGTGGCGCTGATGCTGGCACTATTTTTTCTGACGATTGCGCTCGGCGTCTAGTCTTGGTACTCGAGAATATCGCCGGGCTGGCAGTCCAGCGCCTTGCAGATCGCTTCCAGGGTAGAGAAGCGGATGGCTTTGGCCTTGCCGTTCTTGAGGATGGAAAGGTTGGCCATAGTGATGCCGACCTTCTCGGTGAGTTCGGTGACGCTCATCTTGCGCTTGGCGAGCATGATGTCGATGTTGATTACGATTGCCATAGTATGTACCTCAGACCGTCAGGTCATTCTCTGATTTAATGTCGATGGCGTTCTTAATCAGCTTTTGCATCACGTTCGCCAGGATGGCGAGCACCAACGAGCCGAAGGTGATGATGAGGCCGAGGCCGGCGACACCGGGGGCGTCGTCTTGCTCAGCGATGATGAACAGAAGTGGCAGCAGGACCGCGAAGATACCACTGATGACGGCAGTGCAGTACTTGATGATACCCAGGGCCTTGATGGATGAGACCGAGAAGGCCTTGTCCTTGTCGATATAGCCCAGCAGTTTCAGACCCTGGTAGAGAGCGATGTAGAACGGTACCGCGGTCATGTAGAGGTTGATTGAGATGGGGGTAAAGATACTGCCAGAAGTTACGCCGCCGGGGAGGGCGAAGATGCAGAAGGCCAGAGCGGCCAGTCCGATGATGGCGATTACCACCCGCAGAAACAGGGTAGAGGCGCGTTTGATATGCTTTTTCACTTTAGATGATTCCTTCATTTTCAGATTTAATGTCGACCGCATTCTGCAACATCCTCTGCAGCACAGCCACAAAGGTGGAGATGACAGCGGTCATGAACGTTAGAAAGATAACGACGGCGATTGGTCCGGCGGCGTCCTCATTCGGCTCGTGCACCAGGTACAGACCCAGGGACGCACCCGAGATGAGCAAGACCGCATCGATGGCTGCGCAGAGCTTGATGACGCGCAGAGCCTTAACGGCGGCAGTGGTGAAGATGCGGTTGGTTTCTGAGAGCTTCACGAGCTTGTAGACCTGGTACAGCGCGATGAAGAACGGCACCGCCAGACTCCAGGCTCCGAGCATGAACGGGATTAGTATGTACGCCGTCTCAGGGTGCTCGATGGCATCCTCGCGGGCGAGTTCGGGGACAAGTATGAGGCAGACGGACAGGGCAGCGAGCCCGGTGAGAAGAACGACCCCTTTTAAGAGTGTTGATCCTCGTTTCATTTACATAACCTTATTAACTGATTATGCTCTGTTTTTAGCACAGTATTTATCGTTTGTCAATATGTGTTTATTGTTTTTCGAGTACTGGAGCCCGTGGCGCTAGCACCCTGATAGTTATAAGCTCAAAGCATGAAGCATAAGCGTGGTGCCGAATAACAATGCCTTTAGCTGGATTTCTTAGTGCCATAGCCAACATGCTGATTTTCGTGGTCGGAGCCGCGGCAGTGATCATGATAATTTTTGGCGGCCTGAAATACGCAGTATCCATGGGCCACCCCAAGCGAGTTGAGAGCGCCAGGAACACCATACTTTATGCGATTGTTGGGCTGGTGGTTGCCGCGTGTTCGTACGCCGTCGTGAACTTTGTGCTGGGAACGTTAGGATAGCCTTAAGTAATGGAACATCCGTAATGATGGATCCTGGTGAACTGGAGCCCCTGCCGCGCAAGCGGGAGCATTACATAAACTGTGAATTCTGCGGTCATCAGAACCTCCGGTCGGCGAGACTGTGCGCCAAGTGCGGAGCCAGAATCAGCCTGTCCGCAGTCGCGCGGGCGTATATCGACCCCATAGCACAACGGTTCGGTTTGGTAGTGCTACTGGCGATTCCGACCGCACTGGTCTGCCTGGTGACATTTTCCTTCATCGCCGGCGGTTTGGGGCTGGGTGATACGGTGCGGCCCGTTGTGAACGCCCTGACACTTGGAGTGGGTGTGCTGGCGCTGGTGGTCCTGGTGGTGACCATTGTGATTTTGACCTATCACAAGAAACCCAAGAAAAAGTGAGGTCAAATAGCGGGACGACGACAGAACTTTAGATGTTAATCTCGTGCCATTGCTGTAGAGTTGGTGCTTTACAGGAACCAACATGGCCAAACCACTCGCCCAAAACAATAGCTTTGCCATCGACACCCGCGAGGACCTCGTGATCAACGCCATCGAGATTTTTGACACGATCAAACAATCGCTTGTGGTGCTAAATAAAGACTTGGTCGTCGTGATGGCAAATGCATCGTTTTACACCACTTTCCGTGTCACTCGCGAACAAACAGAGGGCAGCCGCATCTACGACATCGGTAACGGTCAATGGAACATCGACAAGCTGAGAGTGCTACTAGAAAAGATCATTCCTGATAACAAGTCCGTAAATGACTACGAAGTGACTCACAATTTTGAGAGTATCGGTGAGAAGGTCATGCTGCTGAACGCAAGGGAGATCATCCGCCAAGACAACCGACAGGAAGTGATACTAGTTGCAATCGAAGATATCACTTTGAGCAAGCAACTGGAGCGAGAAACGATCGAGGCGGAGTCTAAGATCAGTTCTGTACTGGAGGGTCTGGTGAAGTCGTCAATGCGCTTCTCGGGTGGTACGGCACCACAGAAAAGCGAGCGCAAGAACGAGCACTAAAAAATTAAGAGGCACCGAAGTGCCTCTTAATGGTGAACCGGACGGGAAGACGTCGCGGTGAATGTGGCTGACTAACTAACAAGACTCGGACTCGATCGGGGACTTTCGGACATAGGTTCTTAACTCGATGAGCCACATCTAGGAGCTACTTTATATCCTCCTGTGTCTTCCTGGCTTGATAATACCAAGAGAGAAAAACGGGCGTCAACAAGAAAAGCCGGAGACGACTGTAAACGAGA
>JAQZBT010000040.1 GCA_029237755.1 Candidatus Saccharimonadota bacterium | reverse complement strand
GTATGGAGAGATCCAGGATGTTGACCGTGCCATCGTCGTTGATGTCGGCGGCAGCGTCGGAGGTACCCCATTTGGAGAGTAAGCCTGAAAGGTCGAAGACGTTGACCTGATTGTCGGAGTTGAGGTCGGCAGCGGGATTACCGGCGGCGCGGGAGGCGAACCACCAGACGGCCGTAAAACCGGCGACGAGGAAGCCGGCGATCATGACGGCAAGGGTGACACGGGAGAGCTTGGCGGACGGCAAAAGCCTGCGTTTGTTAACGCTCATGCTTAGAGCTTATCACGTAGGGGCGTTGTCGAGTGAATGCCACAGGTGCCAGCACGCGACGGTGCGGAAGGGGCGCCAGCGCTCGGCGATGGCGGTGAGCTCGGCTTTGGTGGGGACGGCGGGTAGACCGTAGAGGCGGACAATGGCGCGCTGGAGGCCAACGTCGTCGGGGGCAAAGACGTCAAGGCGGCCCAGCGTAAACATGAGAAACATCTGCGCGGTCCATATGCCGATACCTTTGACCGCGACGAGTTCGGTAATCACTTCGTCGTCAGGCAGGCGCTCGAGGTGGTCGAATATCGCAGCGTCTTTGACGAAGTGTTCGGCCAGGTCATGGATGTAGCCGGCCTTACCGCGGGAGATACCGTAAGCCCTTAGCTCGTCGGGGCTGAGGGTGATGACCTTATGCGGGTCGAGGCCGGTGGCGGCTTGGAGGCGGCCGAAGATGGCCGAGGCAGCCGCCACAGAGACCTGTTGGCCGATGATCGAGCGGGCGAGGTTGGTGAAGTAAGGCGTGGTGCTGGGAGTGCGGCCCAGCGGGGCTTGGGCCACGATGAGGCGGCCCAGGGTGGGATCAAGGTCGCGCAGGGCGAGCTCGGCGGCGGCGATCTGGTCGTCGAAGGTCATGCCTCATATGATACCGCTCTATTGCGGGAAGCCGGCTTGGGCGGCTGTAAGTGACCCGTAGCGGCGGAGGTTGTCGGAGATGTGGATGTGCTGGGAAGTAGCGGTCGGTCACGTAGGCGTTATACTAACCATCGCAACTCTGGCGGATTTGTCAAAGCGCTTATGGCTACTGTCGAATGCGCCAGACCGTTATGTCTTGATGTAACCCTTGTCGACGAGAGCTTCGGCCATCAGCACGGCCCCGCCGGCAGCGCCGCGTAACGTGTTGTGGGAGAGGGCTATAAAAGAGTAGTCGAAAAGCGTGTCCTCGCGCAGGCGACCCATGGTGATACCCATGCCGTGCTCGGCGTCGCGGTCGAGGCGGGTCTGCGGGCGGTCGGGCTCGTCGAGGTAGCGAATGAATTGCTTGGGGGCGGAGGGAAGGTCGAGCCCGGGGTAGGCCTGGACAGCCTTGATGATCTGCTCGCGGGTGGGCTTGTGCTTGAAGTTGACCGAGACGTTGGCGAGGTGGCCGTCGCTGACGGGTACGCGGATGCAGGTGGCTGAGATTGTAGGTGTGGTGGCGAGTTTGAGTTGATCGTTATTGAGAGAGCCCCAGATCTTGAGGGGTTCGCGCTCGGACTTGTCCTCTTCCCCGCCGATGAGCGGGATGACGTTGTCGACCATCTCCGGCCAGGTATCGAAGGTCTTGCCGGCGCCGGAGATGGCTTGGAGGCTGGTGACTGAGACCTGGGTGGGTTCGTACTGGGCTAGGGCAGTGAGGATGGCGACGTAGGACTGGATAGAGCAGTTGGGTTTGACGGCGATGAGACCGGTGGACCAGCCACGGCGGCGGCGTTGGGTGTCGATGAGCTTCAAGTGGTCGAGGTTGACCTCGGGCATGAGCATCGGTACGTCGTCGGTCCAGCGGTGGGCGGAGTTGTTGGAGACGACGGCCACACCGGCGGCGGCGTAGTCGATTTCTATCTGCTTGATGGCCTCTTTGTCCATGTCGAGCGCACAGAAGACGAGGTCGACGTCAGCGGCGATGGCCTTGAGATCGGCTTCGACGGCGCGGACCGGCAGGCTGTGGACGTTGGCCGGGATCGGGGCGGGCATCGCCCAACGGCCGCCGACGGCGTCGTGGTAGGCCCGGCCGGCTGAGCGGGGCGAGGCGGCGAGGGATGTGATGTGGAACCAGGGATGATGAGACAGCAGGGTGACGAAGCGCTGGCCCACCATGCCGGTGGCGCCGAGGATGCCGACGCGGAGCTTAGTCATGGCGCTCTCTCATGGAGGCGAGGATGTCGGCGAAGACCCCGGCGGCGGTGACTTCGGCGCCGGCGCCTGGACCCTTCACGACCAGCTTGTTGTCGTGATAACGCTTGGTCTGGATGACGACGATGTTGTCGGGACCGGAGAGTTGGCCTATTTCAGTGGACGCGTCGACGGCTTTGAGTCCGACGGTGGCATCAGCGGGGGTAACAGTGGCGACGTAGCGCAAGACTTGACCCTTGGCGGCGGCCTCCTTGGTGCGGTGGGCGTAGTCGTCGTCGAGTGAGGGCAGTTCACGCATAAACTCATCGACGCTGAGCTTGGAGAGTGAGTCGGGATACAGCCCCTCAAGCGTCACGGCCTCGGGCTCGAGGCGGCGACCCATGAGGCGGGCCAGGATGATAACCTTGCGGGCGACGTCCATGCCAGAGAGATCGTCGCGGGGGTCGGGCTCGGTGAAGCCTTTGGCCTTGGCGTCGGCGACCACTTGCGAGAACGGGCGGCCGGCTTGCAAATCGGAGCAGACGTAGCCCAGTGTGCCGCTGACGCAGCCTTCGATGCGCTCGACTTCGTCGCCGGTGGCGATCAGGTCCTGAAGCGGGCGGATGACGGGGAGACCGGCGCCGACGGTGGTTTCGAAGTACATGCGCCCGGAGCCCACGAGCTCATCGTAGTCGGACTGAGCGCCGGCCAGGTTGCGCTTGTTGGGCGTGACGGCGGCGCCACCGCGGGCCAGGGCCTGCTTGACGAGCGGCAAGGTCGAATGCGAACCGGTGGCGTCGACCAGGACGAACGGCAGTTTCACTTTGGCGATGGCGTCGGCCGCGAGCACGTCTTTGGATTTGGGAGCGTCGAGGTCTTTGAGGCCGCCCGGGTCGAAGACGCCGCCGTTGATGTCAAAGATGCCGGCATAGACGAGGTCGGGGCGGGCGGCGGCGCGGATTTGATGCAGCAGGGCTCCGCCGACGACGCCGGTGCCGATCTGGATGATATAGGTCATGTTTGGTTCACCTTGTTAGCGGGATAGAATTGGGCGTGAATAGCCTGGACCGCCAGCGCGACGTCGCTCTCGTCAACTACCAGGGAGATGTTGCGTTCGGACGAGCCTTGGGCGATGGCCAGAATATTTACTTCGGCGTCGCCGAGAGCCGCGAAGGTGGTGCCCGCCACGCCCGGACGGCCGCGCATACCCTCCCCTACTACCGCCACAATGGCCACCCCGTCTTCGGACACTACGTCTTCAATGTCCTGGTCGGCCAATTCGGTAGCAAAGGCCCGGCGCAGGACGCGCACGGCTGAGGCGGCGTCGGCACGGTGAACGACGAGAGAGATATTGTACTCGGATGATGCCTGCGAGATAAAGAGCACGTTGATGCGCTCGGCGGCGATGGCGGTGAAGACCTTGGCGGCGACACCGGGCACGCCAATCATGCCGCGGCCCTGGACGGTGATGAGCGCGAGATTCTTCATGCTCGAGATGGTCTGCATAACCTGGGGCCGGTCGTCGGCTGAGACTTTGGTGCCGGTGGCAGTGGGGTTGAAGGTGTTTTTGATGAAGACGGGAATACCTTTGAGGGCGGCCGGAACGATGGTCAGCGGGTGCAGCACTTTGGCGCCAAAGTACGACAGCTCGGCGGCTTCGGTAAAGGTGAGGGCGTCGATGGTCCGGGCGTCCGGCACGATGCGGGGGTCGGCCGTCATGACGCCGTCAACGTCGGTCCAGATCCAGACCGCCTCGGCGTCGAGGGCGTGGCCGAGGATCGTGGCGGTGTAGTCGGACCCGCCGCGGCCGAGAGTAGTAATGAAGCCCTCGGGCGTGGCGCCGATGAAGCCGGTGACCACCGGGACGGCGCCGCTTTGCATGACAGGGCCGAGGCGGCGCAGGGTGCGCTGCCGGGTCTCATTGAGCAAGGGGCGCGCGTCGCCGTAGTGGGCGGTGGTGACGATGAGCTCGTTGGCCTCAACCGGCTCGGCCAAGGGACCGGCGGCGGCGATGGCGGCGGAGAGTAGATGGATGCTGAGGCGTTCGCCATGAGAGATGATGAGGTCGATGGCACGCGGGGTGGTCTCACCGAGAGCCGAGACGCTGGCCAGGATGTGCTCGAGCTGGTCGAGGCGCTCGTTGATGGGCTCGAGCGGCGCGCCCAGGTCTTCGGCGGCCTGTGTGTGCATGGCGCGCAGCTCGGACAGGACCTGTGACATTTCGGACGTTGAGCGGGACGCAGCGTGGGCTGCTGCGGCCACGAGCAGGTCGGTAACTTTAGACATGGCCGAGGTAACGACCACGACTTCCTGGTCGCGGGCCGTGTCGGTCACAATGCGAGCTACTTCGCGAATGCGCTGCGCACTCCCGACGGAGGTTCCGCCGAACTTCATCACAATCATGGTACAGATTGTACCTAAAACGGTGTGCGTGAACCAGATGGGCGCAGCTTAGAAAGACTTCCGGATGTGCGACATGGTCCAATCCCAGTCGGCGTTAGCCTTCTTGTGGGGATTGAAGATGTTGTCGGGGTCGAAGATATCTTTGACGTCGCGGAAGTAGCGGTAGACCTCTTTGCCATACGCTCGCTCCAGCCACGGTCCCCGGATGGCGCCGTCGTTGTGCTCGCCCGAGAGTGAGCCGTGGTACTTGAGGATGAGCTCGTTGGTCTCCTCCATGGCGGGGCGGAGCTTGGCGCGTTCGTCGCGGTCTTCGAGCTTCATGAGCGGGATGATATGGAAGTTGCCGTCGCCCATGTGGCCGGCGATGGTGGCGAAGAGGTCGTACTTCTTGATGATCTTGCGCATCTGCGGGAGGAACTCAGGTAAGTACTCGGGGTTTACGACCAGGTCGTCGATAAATGGCGCAGTGTGCTTGTCTTTAACTTTCTTGCGCAGGAGTTGGAAAGATTGGCGGCGCATGATCCAGTACTTCTCGGCTGAGGCCTCGGTGGGGTCCTCTTCCTGGGCGGTGATTTCGTAGTACTTGTGTTTGAGGTTGAGCTCGGAGTGGAGGGCCTTTATCTTGGTGCGGACCTCGTCCACCGTCTCGCCGTTGAACTCGACCATCAAGATGAGCTTGGGCAGGCCGTGCAGGAGCATGATGCCGTCAGGGATGAGGCCGATGAGGAGTTTGATGAATTTGACTGGCCCGAGCATCTGCAGGAAATAGGGCATGAACTTGATTGATAACCAGAGAGTGACGTCGTCAAAGGACTCGAAGGTGGCGGGCTTGTGCTTAAGGACGGTGTTGATGACTTCGCCGAGATGGTCGATGTCGTGGAGGAACGCGACCAACAGGCCGGAATGTGGGCGATGGCGAACGAGGCTGAACTTGATGTCAGTGGTGAGGCCGAGCGTGCCCTGGGCACCGACGATGAGCTTCGTGAGATCAAAGATGCCGGTGTCGCGGTCCCAGACGTTCCAGAGGTTGTAGCCGGTGGAGTTCTTGGTAACGTTGGGCTTGGCTTTTTTAATCTTGTCGTAGTGTTTGTCGACGAGCTTGAAGGTCTCGCGATAGACGTGGCCTTCGAAGTCTTTTTGCTTCATCTTGGCGGCCAGCTGCTTTTTGTTCAGCGGGCCAATTTTGACGAGGCTGCCGTCCGCTAATACAACTTCTAGTTCAGTGACGTATTTCTCGGTCTTGCCGAATTCGAGCGACTTCTCGCCGCCGGAGTTGTTGTTGACCATGCCGCCGATGGTGCAGAGGCCTCGAGAGGCTGGATAGCTGGGCATGAGAGCGTTGTGCTTGAACGTCTCAACTTCAAAGTCGCGGTAGAAGACGCCGGGTTGGGCGTGGGCGGACTTGGGAGTGACCTCATAGATCGTAGTGAAGTGGCGGTTGAAGTCAGCGATGATCGACTCGTTGACGGCGCCGCCGGACATGTCGGTGCCAGCGCTGCGGGCGGTGATGGAGAGGTTGGGCTGCTTGTCTTTGTTGGCGGCGACGTATTGGACGAGTTTTTGCACGTCCTGGGCGTCTTTGGGGTACGTCACGACCTGGGGGACGACCTCGAACAGGGAGGCGTCATGGGAGTAGGTTTCGAGAGTGGAGGGGGCGTCGTCGACTTCGCCCGCCAAGACCTGCTTGAGGTCGGCTTTCAGGCTCATAGCATAAGCATAATCGAGTAAGCGGCAGATTGGTAGGGGTTGGCTGGATGTTTGGCACTCAGGCCGGTTCTGGCCCAAACGCCAAGAGGCCGGCTCTCGGTGCCGGTCTCTTGGTATACAGAGTATATGCCTCTAGGACGCAGTTGGGGAGGGGCTGGGTGAGGCTGAGTCGTCACCTCCGCGCGGACCAGAGTCCTCACCACCGCGGGGGCCGAAATGTCCGCCCGGGCCGTGGCCGTGGCCACCCTTGAAGCCCTTCACGACGAAGCCTTTGAGCCACTTGGTGTCGATGTCGTTGTCCTTGGCCCATTGATCGAGCTCGGTGCGCAACGACTGCATAGCTGCCCGGCGTTCCTCCGGCGTCTTGTCCTTCAAGCCGTCTTTTTCGGATTCAAACCTGGCTGCTAGCTCCTTGTGCTTGGCCAGGATGGCGGTCTTCTGCTTCTCAGTGATGTCGCCGTCTTTGACTGCCTGTGTCAATCGCTCTTCCAAGCGCGCCTCACGTTGGGCGTGCTTCTCGGTCTTGTGCTCGTCGAAGACGGCTTGGACCTCGGACTTATTGAGCTTAAACTTGTCGGAAATCTTTTGGACGAGGGAATCGCGCGAGTCGGTAGTCTCGGCGGTCGCGACACCGATACCGATGGCAGCGGCGGCGATAACGCCGACGGCTGCCATGGGCAATATTACTTTCTTGGAGATCATGTCCGGGGTTCCTGTTTATATCCGAATGAGGTCAGTGTGACAGGCTTTCCTGATAGAACGCTTAGGAAGAGCCGGCGGGAGCAATGGGCCAGCTTATATGCAAAGCCGCGCGAGAACAAGCCCCGGTGGCAATCAGGAGCGGGCGCCAAGTTGGGCGGCGCCGGTGCGGAGCCACTTGAGCGCGGTCTCCTCACTACCAAAGTAGCGCGCGTTGCTCCGGCCAACGGCGCGCAACATGAGGTTGGTACCGTGGCGCATAAAGAGTGAGCCGTCCCCCACCATGGCGGCACGGTCAAATCGCAGTATCTTGGTGAGTCGGGCGACTTCGCGGCGGGCGTCTGACGTCGTTGCCCCCATCTGGCGCAGGTCGTCGAGGATCAGGACGGGGTGGTGCTGACTGCGGAGGCGGCCAACATAATGAGTGACCTTCTCCCCCATCTCTCTGACTGTCTCTGCGGTCTGGTCGCCGATGACCTCAATCCGCAGGAGACCGTTGGTGTCGAGGTATACTCTGTTGACCATGATATATTGATAGTAGATTGAAGGCCCTCCAATGAACAGTCTGAATGAGCGCGACAATCTGGACCGGTTGTACGGCGCTCTGACACAGGCGCTGGCGAAGGCTACTGTGGGCGACTACTCCGGAGAGATCGAAATAGACCCCGACAACCACCCGCGCGTCAATGAAGTGCTAGTGGGAGTGCAGGTGTTGCTGGATGTGATAAATGAGCAGGCGCGCGAGATCGAGCAACTGAAAGCGCAAAACACGACCAACCAGGACCACAGAGTGACGCTGCTGGATGAGGTCCTGAACCGCTCAGCTGACTGATTCCGCTTAACTTCACATTTTGTCCATAGGACTTCCATGGCTGTA
>JAQZBT010000039.1 GCA_029237755.1 Candidatus Saccharimonadota bacterium | reverse complement strand
GCCTACCAGGCCGAGATGCCGATCAACTGGTGCCCCAAGGAGAAGACCGGTCTGGCCAACGAAGAGGTAGTCAACGGTGTCCACGAGCGTTGCGGCACTCCCGTCGAAAAGAAGTTGCTCAAGCAGTGGATGCTCGGCATCACTAAGTACGCGGACCGCCTCATCGAAGGACTCAAGACTGTCGACTACCCACCGCGCATCGCCGACCAGCAGATTAACTGGATCGGCCGCAGCGAGGGAGCAGAGATCGACTTCAAAGTCGCCGACCAGACCATCACCGTCTTCACCACCCGCCCCGATACCCTCGGTGGCGCCACCTTCCTGGTCCTCGCACCGGAGCACCCGGCCGTACCGGCTATCACCACCAAGGACCAGCACTCCTCCATGCAGGAGTACTTCCAGCGCGTCCAGACCCAAACCGAGCTCGACCGTCAGGCCGAAGACCGCCCCAAGACCGGCGTCTTCACCGGCTCATACGCCAAGAACCCCATCACTGGCGAGCGCATGCCGGTCTGGGTCGCCGACTACGTGCTGGCCGGCTACGGCACCGGCGCCATCATGTCGGTCCCGGCCCACGACGAGCGAGACTTTGCCTTTGCCAAGGCCCACAAATTGCCCATCATCGACGTTATCGCTCCCACCTTTGGCCAACCCAAGCCGGACGAGATCAAGAAAACCTCGGTCATCTCAGCCGTGCGCAATCCCAAGACCAACGAGATCATCGTGCTCAACTGGGGACCGCGGCGGGAGCGCCACGGCGGCAACATGCTCATCGGCGGGACGGTCAACGACGGCGAAGACGCCGAAACCGCCGCCCGCCGCGAAATTCGAGAAGAGACCGGTTACACGGACATCAAGCTGGTAAAAGCCTCTCCTGTACCCGGATTCGGTCACTTCTACTCCAACACCAAAAACCACAATGTCTTTACCCAAACCACCGGGCTATTGTTCGAACTCGCCAGCGACAAACAGGATAAGGTCGAGCTCGACGACGGGGAAGTCGACAAATTTGAGGTGGAGTGGCACCCGGCCGACCAGGTTGCCGGCATGCTCCATGACGGTATCCACGCCTACTACTTCAAGACCCTGGTGATGAACCAACCGATGACCGATGAAGGTGTCTTGATCAACTCAGGTAAGTTCGACGGCCTCACATCGGCCGAGGCCAAAAAAGCCATCGTGAAGCACCTCTACGACCAGAGCGTTGGCAGCGGCACCACCCAGTACAAGCTGCGCGACTGGATCTTCTCCCGCCAGCATTACTGGGGCGAGCCCATCCCCGTCATCCACTGCCCCAAGGACGGCGTCGTGCCAGTGCCCGCCGACCAGCTCCCCGTCACGCTGCCCGACGTGGAGCACTACGAGCCCACCGACTCCGGTGAGTCACCTCTCGCCGCCATCGAAGATTGGGTCAACACCAAGTGCCCGGCTTGCGGCGGCGACGCCAAGCGCGAGACCGACACCATGCCCAACTGGGCCGGGTCCTCCTGGTACTGGCTGCGCTACACCGACCCCAAAAACGACAAAGCTTTCGCCGACCCCAACAAGCTCAAGTACTGGGGCCCGGTCGACCTCTACCTCGGCGGCATGGAGCACACCACCCTCCACCTGCTCTACTCACGCTTCTGGCACCAGTTCCTCTACGACGAGGGTCTCGTGCCCACCCCCGAACCCTACGCTGCACGGCGCCGACTCCTTCCGCCTCTACATAATGTTCATGGCCCCCTTCGACGAGACTACGCCCTGGTCCGACGAGCGCCTCAACGGCGTCTCGCGCTTCCTCTACCGCACCTGGACCCTCGCCCAAGACCTCATCGCCAACGACACTCCCACCGGCACCCCTGACGGCACCTTCGCCACGCTCGTCGACCGCGCCACCCACAAGACCATCAAGAAGGTCCACGACGACTTCCACGAGCTGCGCTTCAATACGACCGTTAGTGCTCTCATGGAGTACGTCAACTTCCTCACCGACTCCAAGACCAAGGCTGCTCTGACCGATCCCGCCAATGCCGACCTGGCCCAGCGCACCGTCCGCACCCTCATCCTGCTCCTCGCTCCCGCCACCCCGCACATCTCGGAAGAACTCTGGGAGCAGGCCGGCAACGATGGCTCCGTCCACGTCGCCCCCTGGCCCGCTTACGACCCTGAGCTCATTAAAGATGACGTCGTCACCGTCGCCGTCCAGGTCAACGGCAAGCTCCGCGGCCAAGTGCTCGTGGCTGCCGATGCCACCGAAGAGGAGGTCAAGGAAGTCGCCAAGGCCGATGACAACGTCGCCAAGCACCTCCACGGCGTGCAGATCATTAAAACGATCGTTGTCCCCCGCAAGCTCGTCAACTTCGTCGTCCGCCCGTGAAAGCGACCGAGCATTACCAATACTGCCCCTATTGCAGCCACAAGCTGGGCCCTTACCGCGACTTCCACCGCACCTGTACCAACTGCCACGCCTCCTGGTTTGAGAACTTGGCGGCCGCTACCGGCATGGCCCTGCTCAACGCCAAGCACCAGGTCCTCCTCACCCGTCGCGCGATCGAACCCTCCCAAGGTACGTATAGCCTCCCCGGCGGTTTCATTAATCCCGGCGAATCGGCCGAGAAGGCTGCCCTCCGCGAAATCGAGGAGGAGACCGGACTCACCGACCTCGACCTGCTCGACTATATCGGCAGCTTCCCCGACCAGTACGGCGTGGAAGGCAGCCACACGCTCAGTCTCGTCTTCGTCGGCCGTCTGCGCTCCGGCGAGCCGCACCCCGACGATGACGTTGAAGCGCTGGAGTGGCACGATGTCATGAATATTCCGCCGGAAGCTCTCGCCGACAGCTTCCCCAATGTGCGTGAGGCGTTAGTGGCGCTTCAACACTGGTACGAGAACGGCGGCCGGGACCGCCTTTCCGGCTAGAGTATTGGCATTAGCAAAGCACAAACGTACACGTTAGGCATTAATGTCAATTGCGTCAGAGCGCACCAGCATTTTTCCGGAGTTACGTCTGCTTCAAATGCTTTTACGGAATCGCATAATGCTCCTCGATATTACGAGGGGTCTGATTATGAAAGTCGTTAAGAAAGTCCTTGGGTCGGTAGCTGCGACCGCTATGCTGATCGCCGCCAGCGTGGCCGGCGCCGCACCGGCCGATGCCGCCTATTACGGAATACCGCAGGTCCACAACGTGCCGTGGTCCGAACGGGTCATGAACTTCAAGGTCTATGGCGGAGGCTACTACAACCTGGGCATCGGCTACACCCGGTACTTCCAGCCGCACTACGTGTGGAACCGTCTGGGCTACGCCGGCAAATGCTGGAATGCCAATACCGGTGTCACCTTCGTTTCCTGGAGCGCCGGTGAAGGCTGGGTCTACCTGCCCGCCGCTACCCGCTACAGCGGCGCGCGCGTGGCCTGCGAAGAGCACAACTAATCAGAGCAGTAGGCCCCGGCAATTCGCCGGGGCCTACTTACTGCGCCTGGTCAGAGCTCACATTGCTGGCCGGTCTTGCCGGTTTAGCCCGCTTGGAGCGGCGCAAACTTGGCATTGCAGCGAAATATATACCGAGCTCAACCAACTTGTTTAGGCCCATCGGCAGATACAATGCTGAAGCCATTGGGAATATCTCTCCGGGAGCAGTGAGATCTGATATTCCCACAACTATCCATATAGCGGCCTTCCAGGCCGTCACACCCGTAAGTGTCGCCCACGCGTTGGCACTGCCATTGCGTAATTTTTCAGCCATCACAAACATCAGGCCCGCATTTGCCAGCAACAGGGGGAGCCAAGGATGCAGGGCAGGAACGAACACCAGCCCCACCACCGCCAGGCCTACGCTGGCAACACCGCCGGTCAAAGCGCGGTAATAAGCTATCTCGAATCGCGGGCTCGACGGTGCGTTAGGTAACATAAGCGCATTATAGCGCCATCGCTCCTTGCGTACTACAACAAAATAAGATATACTCTTGCGCAAGAGTGCTATGCACATCAACGTACGCGACATTCTTTCTGAATCAGTCGGGTATAGCCGGGCCTACAAGATATCGGGCGAACGTCCAAATCTAGAGAGCCTCGAGCTGACCAGAGATATTGAGGGGGAAATCACGATTTCCCGCATTGATTCAGGCTTGCTCACCCAGGGACACCTGGAATCTGAGCTCGAGCTTGTCTGCGACCGTTGCCTTAGCACTTTCACCCGTCCGACCTCAGTCCGCTTCCAGCAGCTCTTTGCTGAGGAGCCGGGCGACGAAGAGCTGCCTATCGTCGATGAGTCTATCGACCTGGCGCTGCTGGCAGAGCAGGAGTTCCTGCTCGACCTGCCGATCAAGCTCCTCCACGCGCCCGACTGCCCCGGTATTCCCGATGCTGCCGGCAAGTATACTAAGGAAGACAGCGGTACCCGCCTGCAAGACCAGGCCCGCATAAAGAAAGGAAACCCGCCTCGTGGCCGTACCTAAGAAACGTACCACCCGTAGCACCCAGGGCCAGCGCCGCTCGCACCTGGCACTCACTCCGACCCAACTCGTCAGCACCACCGCTGGTGACCTCGTTCCGCGCCGCCTCAAGAAGGCTGCCGAACTCGGTTTGCTCAAAACTACTAAGAAGGTTTAAACCCTCATGGCCTCAAACCGTCACCTTGGACGCATCGTAGCAATGCAGACGCTCTACGAGCATGATTTCCGTGGTGGCGACACGGCCGAGCTGGAGCTTGCGCCCATCCTGCAGCGCAATCTCGACGAATTCCGCGACAACATCGACGACACCAACTTCGTCGAAGATGTGGTAGACGGTGTCCACAAGAACCAGGAACAGATCGATGGCATCATCGGCCCGGCCGCTCCCGAGTGGCCCGTCGAGCAGATTGCCAAGATCGACAAGATCATCCTGCGCATCGGCGTCTACGAACTGAAGATCAAGCGCGATGTTCCGCCCAAGGTTGCGATCAACGAAGCTGTTGAACTCGCCAAGACCTTCGGAGGTGAGAACTCCAGCAAATTCATCAACGGTGTCCTCGGGACGATCTACCGTAACAGTGATTTCTATGAACCAGAAGAAGAATCGCCGGCCAAACCGGCAAAACAAGAAAACTAATCCCAAGCACTCCCGGGCCGTCCGCGAATACACCGCCGGTGGCGTGGTCTTCCGCCGTGTCGAAGACCGCATTGAGATCCTGATGATTCAGGACCGCCTCGGCCGCTGGACTATCCCCAAGGGTCACGTCGAAGAGGGCGAAAGCCTCGAACAGACGGCCGTGCGTGAAGTCGCCGAAGAGACCGGCCTCACACACCTCCGCCTGGGCGAAAAGCTCGACAAGCTGCACTTCTTTTACCGTAAAGAAGGCAAGCTAATCTTCATGACCACCTTCGTCTTCCTCATGGAAGCCCTGGGCGACACCGACAATGTCATCCCCGAAGACTCGGAAGGCATCGTCGACGCCAAGTGGTTCGACTACGACAAGGCCCTCGGCCTCATCGAGTACCGCGACACCGAGAAGCTCTTCAAGCTCGGCTTCTCGAAGATCCGCAAGGCGGCCCAGCCCGAGCCGGCGACCCGGTAAGGTACAATAAGCATAAGCACTATGACACCATTAGAAATTTTTCAACACCGCCTCGGCATCGAATTTAAAGATATCAAACTCCTCGAGCGGGCCTTCATCCACCGTTCCTACCTCAACGAACACCCCAAGCTCGGCCTCGAGCACAACGAACGCCTCGAGTTTCTGGGCGATGCCGTCCTCGAGCTCGTCGTGACCGACTATCTCTATCGCAACTATCCCAACCCCGAGGGCGACCTCACCAACTGGCGCTCGGCGCTGGTCAAGACCGAGTCGCTGGCCGCTGTCGCCGAAAAGCTCGAGATCTCCCAGTACTTCAAGCTCTCCCGCGGCGAGGCCAAGGGCAACTCACGCTCCCACGCGCTCATCTCGGCCAACGCCGTCGAGGCCGTGATCGGGGCTATCTATCTCGACCAGGGCTACGACGCCGCCGGCAAGTTCATCACCGACCACATCGTCTCGCGCTTGCCCGAGATTCTCGAATCCGGCACCTGGCTCGACCCCAAGTCGAAATTTCAGGAGACGGCTCAGGACCAGTACGGCCTCACGCCCAACTACCGTGTCATGGACGAGTCCGGCCCCGACCACGACAAGGTCTTCACTATCGGCGTCTTCGTCGGCGACAAACTCTTTGGTAAGGGCTCCGGCTCCTCCAAGCAGGCCGCCCAGCAGGAAGCTGCCGCCCACGCGCTGGCCAAGTTGGCGAAGCACAAAGAAGCTACCGCTAAGTAATCCCGCCGAACATGAACCAGGCCCAGGTCCTGCCCGCACTGCGGAACAAGACCTGGGCCTTTCGGTCCAGAACTAGCGCGAGGCTAGCCTTGGTGTGCGTCTGCTAGGACGCGATTGGCTTGAAGGATCTCGGAGAGACCCATGACTCTGGCGTACTGGGCGGCCGGGAAGTACAACCGGACCAGATAGTCCCACATCATGCGGGCTCCCAGTCCCCAGGCACCGCGCTCCAGCAGGGCCTGCCTGACCATACCGAGCCAGCGCTCCTGCAGGCCATCCTGGTTGGTCTCGAAGAAGGCCGGCAACACCTGATGCTCGAGAGTTTGCAGCATCTCGAACGCAGCATCCCGGTCGGAGAGTTCCTGCTTTCCGCCTGGAGCCCAACCGATGCCCTCATTGAAGACCTCATCCCACCAGCCATCGCGGATGGAGCAGTTGAGGCTGCCATTGAGCAGCGCCTTGATACCGGACGTCCCACAGGCTTCGTTGGGGCGCACGGGGTTGTTCAGCCAGACATCGGCACCGGCCGTCAGGATGGCGGCTTGGGCGACGTCCCAGTCCGGCAGAAACACGATCCTGTCATGCAGGTCGTGGTCCCTGATGAACTGCAGCAGCGCCGTGATGAGCGACTTGCCCGCAGCGTCGTCGGGATGGGACTTCCCCGCCATCACAATGCGGACCGGATGAGTGTCCTGCTTCAGCAACCACGCGAAGTACTCCGGGTGCTGCATCAGCAGGGTCAGCCGCTTGTATGTCGGTACACGCCGGCCAAATCCCAGGATGCAGGCTCTCTCTTCGAGCAAGACCCCGGTCTTGTTCCAGACGTAGCCGATCAGGCGACTGCGCAGGGAATGGCGCACCGAGCGAAGTTCCTGCAAGGAGACATCGCTGATCCCGGCTCGCCATTGTTCTTGCTCGCCGAAGGCCCAGTCCGGACCAACGTGCCCCCTGAGCATCGCCGCCATCTCTTCGCTCACCCACCGATGCGAGACGGCATTGGTGACGCTGTTCATGACGCCGCCGGATTCAAAGAGCGGGGCAGCGAACATGTCCTGCGCCACCTGCTGGTGCAACAGGGACACGCCGTTGGGCGACGACAGCTGCACCACGGCGCCGGCCATGCTGAACCGGTCGCTGCTGGAGCTGGTCCCCAGCGCGTACAGATCCTCGAACGCCACGCCGCATTCTTCCGCCATGTCATCCAGGCAGGTATGCATCTCCTCGCGCGAGCGGATCGTGAGGCCGGCGGGCACCGGGGTGTGGATGGTGCCAACGGTCCACGACTGCACCGCCGCGATGGCTTGCTTCAGGGACAGGCCCTTCAGCATGAACCGCCGCAGCAGGTCGTACAGCGCGAACATTGCGTGCCCTTCATTGAGGTGCCAGGCACCCGGCCAGCCACCCAACTGCTCGCGCAGCTGGACTCCGCCGGCGCCCAGCAGCCACTCGACTCCGAGGCGATCCCCGTGATAGAGACGGTCGGTGACCAGCTGTCGCTCGGGCGTATTCTCGGGCACCTTCGTGTCGAGCAGGTACCACGAGACAGAGGGGCCGACCTGGTAGAGCCAGACCTGGGCATGCAGCCAGTCGTCCCGGTACCACACCTTCACCCGGTATGGCGTCAGGACGAGGCCGTGGTCCTCCGGAACGTACTCCGGATAGCTCTCGACCTGGCCCAGCGGGTCGCCACCAATCTCTTGGGTAAAGTACCCGTGGCGGTAGTAGGGGCTGATCGCCGTCACTTTCAGGCCAGTCAGCGCCGCGGTCTCGAGCTGGTCCTTGATCAGGGCGCCGAGGCCACCGGTGTACTGGCCGGGCAGGAGCGCGCATTCTGAGAACAGACTGCAGATGTCACGGTCCTGACCCAACATGCCGGCAAACAGCTTGGCCCGCGCGTCGGGGTCGACGGGCATGGAGGTGAAAATCAAGGGTGTGGACACGTGGCCAACACTCCTTTCGCTGGAAGGGGCGTCATTCCGGTTGCCCGGACAAACGCCGTAGCTTGTCAAACCGTTTCCGGCTCCGTCCAGATAGGACGCATGGAATATACCATAGGCCAAGGGGCAGCAACCAGCAGCGCCGTTTTGATACAATAGTGCTAATGGTGTTGGAGTATGCGCGTGTACCTTAAACGGGTCACGATCACCGGATTCAAATCGTTCGCCAACAAGACCGTACTCGACCTCGAGCCCGGTATCACCGCTATCGTCGGCCCCAACGGTTCCGGCAAATCCAACTTCGCCGATGCCATCCGCTGGGCCTTCGGCGAGCAATCCAAGGGCCGGCTGCGGCTGGGAGACCGCGAGGACGTCGTGTTTGCCGGTACCGACAAGCGCGCCCGGGCGTCCTTCGCCGAAGTCACACTACTCTTCGATAACGACGACGGCGCCTTCCCTTTGGATCTCACTGAAGTCGAGATCTCGCGCCGGTTGTATCGCAGTGGCGAATCAGACTACCGGCTGGCCGGCCGCAGTGTGCGGCTCGCCGACATCCAGGCGCTGTTGGCCCAGGGTGGGGTAGGGGCCGGCACCTACGCCGTCATCGGTCAGGGCATGATCGACTCATTCTTATTGTCATCGCCGTCCGAGCGCAAACTGCTCTTCGACGAAGCTGCCGGTATCCGCGGTGCCGAGGTCTCCCGCGAGCTCGCCATGCGCAAACTCGACGCCACCGCCACCAACTTGACCCGGCTGCGCGATATTAACGCCGAACTGGCGCCACGATTGGAGCTGCTGCAGCAGGCCGTCGCCGCCTCCCGCATCCAGGACGAGATGGAGCGCAAAGTCACCGCCCTGCGCGCCGATGTGGCGGCCGCCCGTTACAGTGAGGCTCACCGGTTGGTCACATCGCTCACGGCCCGCGAGTCCAAGCTCAATGCGGACTTGGAAGCCGCCCGTGCCCAAGAGCACAAATTAGCGAAGCAGCTACGTGAACTCGAGTCCGACGCCGCCAAGTCCGCCGCCGCCCGCGAGCGCCTGCAATCTACGTTGACGAAGCTCGAGTCCGACCGCGACCGCCTGGCGCTGGAGCTGGCCGACACCAAGAGCGCTGTTTCCGAGGCCGAGCGGGCGTCCGACGCAGTCAAAGACCTCGCCCTTCAGCTCAAGGAGGCCAAGCAGGAGCTGGCCGCCGCCGAGGCCCGCACCGCCGAACTCGTATCTCAAGCCGAAGCCAACTCCCAGATGGCGGACCGCGCTCTGAAGGCCGTTGAGCAGGCCAGCAAGGAAGTCGCCGC
>JAQZBT010000038.1 GCA_029237755.1 Candidatus Saccharimonadota bacterium | reverse complement strand
CGTGGAGCGGCACCGGTATCTCCGGGACGTGCCCGATGGCGGCCACGGACTTGGGCGGACAAGTGGAGGCCTTCAACGATACGGTCAAGGGCCGAGGTACTTACCAGATCTGTGCGCAGGCGACCGGCGACCTCGACAAGGAGTATGTGGTGTACGTGGTAGGCCGGGTGTTCCGGACAGCGAGTGCCACCACCCCGATCGCCACGCGCCGCATCAAGGCCATCGTGCACGGCAAACCGGCTGGCTCCTACGCCGTCCAGACCGGTCCAGGCGGTCTGATTATGCGTAACTCGTCCAATGTATCGCAGGGGCCGATCTATGTCGGCGGCTATTTGGCCATGAGCAACACGTCGTCGATCGGTAAGCCCACGGTGCCGATTGACGTAAATGTAGCCAACGCGCGTTGCGGAAACGGCGGCCAGGGCGCCGGCGTCGGTCAGTATCCTCAGGTCTGCGCCAGCGGGGTGCTGCCCGACCCAATCACTCTCAATAGCGTCCAGGCACACATCTACGGCGACGTGGCAGCCAATGGTCAAACCACTTCATACCCGACGCAGATGACCGACTCAGGGCTGGGTGCAACGAGCGGCGTAGCACCTCCGGCTTTGCCGCCGTACGACCGGCCGGCGCATGCCGCGGCTTGGGTCGCAGCCGGTAGTCCGACTTTGACCGCGGCGGCAGCGACCTGTCCCGGTAATAGCGGGACTGTGACGTGGCCGGCCAATGTGAAGATAACGGGCAATGTTGATATTAAGCAGAGTTGCACGGTGGTCGTGTCGGGTAATGCCTGGATCACCGGCAACTTCCTGATGCGCAACTCGGCTTTGATCAAAGTAGCTGAAAGCGTGGCGACCCAGCCGATCATCATGGTCGACGGCTCGACCGGCGTGACGACACAGCAGACGTCAACTGTAGCGACCAACTCTTCGCAGGTCGGCATGGAATTTATCACCTTCTACTCGGGTCAGTCCTGCACTCTCGCTACTGACGGTACGTACTGCGATACTTTGAACGGCCCGCAACTGTTTACGGCTAAAGACATCCTTACCGTCGATATCGGTAACCAGGGCGCGGCCGCGGGATCGGTGTTTTATGCCAAGTACACCAAGGTGACGCTGGGACAGGCCGGTGAAATTGGAGCGCTGCTGGGACAGACCATCGACCTGGCGCAATCGGGAAACCTGGTGTTTACCAGTAATGTCGTGACGGGCAACTTTGAGTGGGGCGTGTCGTTCTACGACTTCTGGTCTCCGTAAGCGAGAGTTAGGCTGGCCAGCCGGCTACGCTTCTTTTTCTTCCTCCTCTTGCTTGTTGCCTACACTTGCTCTAAGTCTTCTTTTCCCCCAGACGCTGCCAGCCTAACTCTCGCTTACGGCGCTACTTCAAACCTGCTAGCCCTAGATTAGGCATAACCGGTTTGATACAATAAGAAGCAATAATGGCAAGAAGTGAGCAAGCCTAGTTATGCGTGTGCCACTGGTTTATCAGGAGAAGCCGGTTTTTGGCTTTGACTTGGGCACTCGCACTGCCAAGATGCTGCAGCTGAAGACGATTAGCGGCGGCCGGTACGAAGTTATGGGTTACGGATATGCCAACTTCCCGGAAGAAGCGATTGTGGAAGGCATCATCGTAGACCCCGAAGAGATCGCCGATGCCATGAAGCCGCTGCTCAAGCAGATGAGCTTCGGCAAGATTACGGCGACCCGGGTGGCGACAGCGCTGCCGGTAGCCAAGGTGTTTACCCGCGTACTCGACCTGCCGCCCATGGATGCGGCCGACCTGGACCAGGCGGTCCACCTGGAAGCTGAGCAGTATATCCCCGTTCCCCTACCCGACCTCTACATCGACTACGAGACGATCGAGACCGGCACCGAGCGCAACGAGGTTCTGATGGTGGCGGCGCCGCGCGCGATTGTGGACAGTTACATTAAGTTGTTTGACCTGATGGGCTTCGAAGTCGGCCTGATCGACTCTTCCCTATCCGCGGCTACCCGCGCGATCGTGGAGTCGACACAGATGGATAAGCCGACGCTGGTGGCAGATATTGGTTCGACTTCGATCGACCTGACAGTGCACGACAAGGTCATCCGCCTGACCAACACCATCCCGATGGGCGGCGACACGCTGACGCAGCAATTGGTGAAAGACCTGGGCATCAAGCCGGAGCAGGCCAACGAGATCAAGTACAAGTTTGGCGTGGGTCCTTCCGGCCTGCAGCCGAAGGTTATGGCCAGCTTGGGCGCGCCACTGAAGAAGATGTGCGACGAGATGCGCAAGGTTATCAAATTCTACGAGAACCGCAGCGCGAGCAAGCGCAAGATCGAGACAATCATCGTGGGTGGCGGCAGTGCGTCGATGCCCGGATTCCTGGAGTATATGGCGGCTGAGATCAGTGTGCCGGTGATCGTGGCCGACCCGTGGGCCGGTCTGGTGACGCCGAAGCAGGTGCACAAAGTGAGCAAGTACGACGCACCTATGTACACGACGGCGATTGGGCTGGCGCGACTGGAGGGGCATCTGTGATCAACCTCATGCCCCCGGACCTGAAGAGCCAGATCCGATTCGCCAAACTCAACCGCCTGGCGCTGCGCTATCTGCGTGTAATGTTTGTGGTCGTGGTAGTGCTGGCGGTAGTGTTCGGCGGCGCATTATACCTGCTGCGCGAGCAGACCAATAAGGTGGCCTCTGACGTCACGACCAAGCAGAAAGACATCGAGAAGATCAGCAAGGACTTCCTGCCCAAGGCCCAGGACGCCAGCGAGCGCCTGAACGCGATTAAGTTTGTGCAGGACTCGCAGACGAAGTTCTCCGTATTGATCGCCGACCTGGTCAAAGTACTTCCCAAGGACACTGACCTGGAGACGGTAGTGCTGACAGGTGACGAGGCCAAGCCGGTACAGATGACCGTTTCGACCAAGACCTATGACCAAGTCCTGGCACTGCGCAAGGCACTGGCCGAGAAGTCCACCCGCATCGCCAACGCCGATGTCGTGAACATCGTGCAGGTCCAGGGCGGCTGGACGGGTACACTCGTCATTGGCTTTAAGCCGGGGATGGCGAAATGAAGCCAAAGCAATTCTTCTTCGTAGTCCTGGGTATCCTCGTGGCGGTAGTAGCAGCCGGCGGCGTGGGTTACTACTACGCTTACCAGTACATGAACACCAAGTCGACCGAACTGTCGACGCGCCTGGCCGAGCAGATCGAGGCCGATGAGCAGCTCGATACGCTGTCGCGGCTACAGATGCAGTACAGCAAAGACGTCGAGCCGGTGCTGCCGTTGATCGACGCCACGCTGCCACGCGAGAAAAAGCAGAGTGAGATTTTGGCCCAGATACAGCGTGTCGCCCAGAGCACCAGCATGCTGATCGACGGCGTAGTCATTCCTAACCCCGGCGGACTACCCTCGGGTGTGTCGCAGACGATCAAGGCCGGCAAGGTCTCGGCCATGCCGATCAACTTCAAGGTCAAGGGCAACTACGCTCAACTGCAGACTTTCACCCAGCGCCTTGAGAACCTGAACCGCTTTACCAATATCACGACCTTGAACGTCAAGCGCGAGGGAGCCGGGGCCGCGACCTGGGCATTTACTATGAATGCGTACGTAAAGCCATGAATACAAATATGAAACTCGAACTGAATATGGCCACGCTGAAGTCTCTACTGGCGCAGCTGCAGAAGTACCAGGCGCTACTATATGGATTGGCGTTGGTAGCAGTATTTGGCTACACGGCTTACATCATCAACACGGCGCTGAATGTGGAGCCGGCGACTGCGCAGACCACGATCAAGCCGCTGCCGGCTATCAAGTACGACCGCACGGTGATGGAATCTTTGAGTACGCGCGGCGTGGTCGACGATAATGTCCAGATCGATCTGGGGACTACCGATCCGTTTTAGGCCAATCCTTGGGGTTGTGACGCCAGCGCCCGGGTTGCTCCGGCGCTTTTTTGTTAGCGGCGTGCTCGAGCTCGGATAGGAGCCGGGTCATCTCGGCCTTGATCGCCTCGGCAGCGTCGAGGTCCTGGCGCAGCGGTGTGCGGGGGATGCGGATGGTCGGCTTAGTCATGGGGGCAGTATAGCGGATCAGCGGGCAAAGTATTCCGGGTGCTCGTGAATAATTGCAAGAATCTCGTCATAGTATTTTCCGACCCGAGGGTCGAGATGAGCCTTGCGGCGATGCTCCGTGCGCACGATCTCGTACCGCTCGTGAGTAACGCCATGCTTGATCAGGGTCCTGCCTTCGTCGATCAGGTCATACATCAGGGCAATGTATTTATCGACGGCATAGACATATTTGGCTTCGTCGGAGGCGAACGATTCATACTCCGCGATAGTGTCGGCGATCCAGGGGAAAGCCGGGTGCTCCTGCCGAATGCGGGCAAGACTGGCTTGCTCACGTTCGGCTTTCGATGCGTGGTGTTTGGCCGAGGACGTAAAGAGCGAAGTGTCGCCGGCGTAGACTTCTACCAAGTCATGCACGCTGGCATACTGGCTGATCTTGCCCAGTTCCAACTGGGGGTCGATGTGGGGCGCCATACTGCAGGCCAGGACCCCGACGATCCAGGAGTGTTCAACGTCGGTCTCGTGCCGCCAGGGTCCGCGCGGCAGGCGGTGGTTGCGCTTGATCTGATGGAACGGCAGGAAGAGCTCTTCGACCAGCTTGAGCAGGTCGGGCGTGGTCATGTCACTCATTGGAGTGGTAGCTGAGCCGTGCTGGTTGGAGGTGTCAAGCCGAGGTGCGCATAGGCCTTGGGGGTGACTTTGCGACCCCGGGAAGTGCGTTCGAGCAGTCCGATCTGCATCAGGTAGGGCTCGTAGACGTCCTCGATTGTGGTGGTTTCTTCGGAGCAGATAGCAGCGAGTGTTGTAAGGCCTACGGGACCCCCGTTGTAGTGTTCGATAATTGCTGACAACAGTCTGCGATCGGAGTTGTCCAGGCCGACTTCGTCGATCTCAAGCAGGTGCAGGGCGGCGCGGGCGTCTTTGCGGGTGATGGTGTCGACCTGGTGGACCTGGGCGTAGTCGCGCACGCGCTTGAGCAGACGATTGGCGATGCGGGGCGTGAGGCGGGAGCGGGTGGCGATTTCTGACGCGGCTTCGCGGTCGAGCTTGGTATCGAGGATACCGGCGGCGCGCTCAATGATCTGAATCATCTCGTCGGGCGAGTAGAACTCGAGGCGATGGACGTGGCCGAAGCGGTCCCGGAGTGGCGCCGACAGGGCACCGGCCCGGGTGGTGGCACCGATAATAGTGAACTTGGGCAGGTCGAGGCGGATGGACTTGGCGGAAGGGCCCTTGCCGAGCATAACGTCGAGGCCGAAGTCTTCCATGGCCGGGTAGAGCACTTCCTCGACGGTCTTGGGCAGGCGGTGGATCTCATCCACGAAGAGCACATCGCCGTCGGCGAGGTTGGTGAGCAGAGACGCCAAGTCCCCTGCCCGTTCAATGGCAGGGCCGGAGGTAATACGCAGGTTGGAGCCCAGCTCGTGGGCGATGACGCCGGCCATGGTGGTCTTGCCCAGGCCGGGAGGGCCGTAGAGCAGGATGTGGTCGACGGGTTCGGCCCGGACTTTGGCCGCGTCGATGGCGAGGCCGAGGTTTTGCTTGAGCAGCTTTTGGCCGATATAGGAATCGAACGTGCGGGGACGCAGAGTCTCGCCGAGGACCTGCTCGTCGGCAGATTCGGCGGGGTCGGTAGTATCGGGGTTTACGATCCTCTCGATAGCCATGAGGCTATTGTATCAGCAGCCCCGCTAGTCGTTCGTGGACCTAAGTATATGCGGTCTGCCTCACGACTAGTGGTTTGCTCCCTCTGTACGCAATGCCCCCGGTTCAGGCCATCGTGTTGGGGTCGTCGTTGATGCGCTCGTGGGTGTTGAGCTGCTTGATCTTGACCATGTCCTCGTCGTCGAGCTGGAAGTCCAGCACGTCGAAGTTGGAGCGGATGCGGTCGGGCGTGACCGACTTTGGCAATGGTATGGTGCCGGCATCGATGCACCAGCGCAGCATGATCTGGGCCGGGGTCTTGTCGTGCTTAGCCGCCACATCTTTCAGCACGGGGTGGTCCATGCGTGCGCCGTGTACCAGGGGTGAGTAGGCTTCGACGGCGATGTCGTGGTTTTTGCAGTATTGGATCAGCTCGGGCTGCTGGAGGTAGACGTGGAGCTCCACCTGGTTGACGGCGGGCTTAACTTTGCAGGAAGCGAGCAGCTCGTCGAGGTGGCGGATGGTGTAGTTGGAGACGCCGATGTGCTTGACGGTGCCGGCTTGGTGAAGCTTCTCGAGCTCAATCCAGGCCTCATGGCGACCGGGTCTGGGCCAATGGAGCAGCAGCAGGTCGACATAATCGGTACGTAGCTTCTCGAGGGATTCGGCGAAGCTGGGCGCTACCAGCTCCGGGGAAAAGTTTCCGGTCCAGATTTTGGTGGTGAGATAGATGTCTTCACGGGGAACGCCACTGGCCTTGATCCCCTCTCCGACGGCCGCTTCGTTGCCGTAGATTTGAGCGGTGTCGATGAGACGGTAGCCGGTCTCGAGCGCAACTTTGACCGACTCGACGCCTTCGTTGTGATCCTTAATGCGCCACGTGCCGAAGCCAATCTGCGGTATCTTCATGGACTGATCTCCTAGGATTCGATGATTTGTAGGATATCAGGCAGGCGCTCGACTGTCTGCCAAGCCGCGTCGTGCAGTTCGGCCGATTGGCCCTCCGTTTCTAGAAGAATGCCCTTGCCAGTGCGGTGGAAGAGCTCGATATCGTTATCACTATCCCCTACCACCACGCACTCGGAGGGCAGGAGCTTGTACTTGGTGCAAAAGTATTCGAGTTGCTGGGCCTTCTTGCCGGCCTGGTCGCGCTCGTAGTGGTAGTCGATGAGTTGGCCGTCCTCGTCAAAGACGAGGCGCGTGTTGGCATACCAATTATTAACGTGCAGGCGGTGGGCGACGACTTGGGCGTAGAGGTCCATTGAGCCGGTCATAATGGCGCGCTTGAGTCCGAGGCGCTGGACCTTGCGCAGAACGATAGGGGCGGCCTGGTGGATGGGCCAGTCTTTGAAGATGCCGGTCATGTAGTCACGGTTGGCGTTGCCGGTAGAATGCCAAAGGCCGAGCAGGCGGCGTTTGGACTCTTCGTAGCTGATGACGCGGGATTGGAACTCTTTGAAGATGCGCGAGTGCGAGGTGACGGAGGCGCCGAGGTCGCGGGTGAGGTCGAGCCAGGAGACGCCCGGGGCGAGTGTGCCGTCGAGGTCAAATATGACGGCTTTGATCATTGGATCTCGAGCTCGTCGAAGCCGGTGAAGAGGTCGGGCCGGCGGGCAAACTTCTGGGTCGGGTCGGCCAAGATGACTAGCTCGACGGTTGTGGAGATGATGCAGCCGTCCTCCTTGAGGTGGCCGCCTATAACGTTGCCCTTACTGTCTGAGAGGGAGAGGTGCATGTGCGATCCGCCCACGCCGACGGTGCCGGTGCACGAGACGATCTCAAAGTCCTCTTCGCGGATCAGTTCTGACTTGCCGCCGGCCATGCGCAAGCGCACTCGCCCGAGACTGCCAACTGCGCTGACGATCACGCCGGCTGTGATGCCCTGCGACTCGACGTAGTGGTCTATCGCGGGGCGCAAGTCGGTATCGGGGCTGAGTCTTGTGGCGTAGAGTTTCATCGATGTTATTGTAGCAATATGAGTTATGAACCATTACCCCCAGAAGTGCTGCGAGCACATAAGGGCAAGAGTTTCGTCGGCGTGTCCGTGGTGTTCTTCTGCCACGACGGCGCCGGCAAATTGTTTTTTGCCAAGCGCAGCGAAAAGGCCCGTGATGAAGCCGGACGGTGGGACGTCGGAGCCGGCGGCCTGAAGTGGGGCGAGCGCGCCGAGGATACGGTGAAACGTGAGCTGATGGAAGAGTTTGGCGCTGAGCCGCTGGAGATAGAGTTTCTGGGTTACCGCGATGCGTTTAGGACGTCAGTAGATGGGACGCCGACGCATTGGCTGGGACTGGATTTTCTGGTGCGCGTCGACCCGGCCCAGGTACGGTTGATGGAGCCGGACATGGCCGATAGTTTCGGCTGGTTTGAGTTTCATGAGCTGCCGGACCCACTGCATTCTCAGATCCCGATCGCGCTGGAGC
>JAQZBT010000037.1 GCA_029237755.1 Candidatus Saccharimonadota bacterium | reverse complement strand
CTGCGCAAAGAGTGACGCCTGGTATTCGGCATATATCAAGGAAGAGCTGGCGCCAGTAATGCAAGGGTAAGCTCGGTGTAATACCTGGAAAGGGCGAGATGATTAAGATGTTTCCATATTCTATGTATCCACGAGATCGCTTAGAAGACCCTTCGGCGCCCACCAGTTACTTCACAGCGGGCGCTTCTGGCGGGGGCAAGCTCACGATGGAAAAGCACTCCACTCAAATTTTTGTCGGCAATCTCTCAAGGGGCACGCATCGGCTGGAATTGACAGTGTTAAACGGTCTTGGCGATGAGTCCACCGATGTAGTCACTGTCAATGTAAGGTCGGACCGCTCGTTCTAAAAAGGACGGGCGGGCATGTGCTGTGCTGGTATGCAACGAAGGAAGCCAAAGATCGAATCCTCTACTTGTTGAAGGAAGTGGAAGACATGCCTTGGGAACTCACCGGTAACGCTGGAACTAACCCACCTAACGACTTTCTGGGCACTACGGACGCTCAGCCGCTAGTGATTAGCACAAACGGAGCGGAGCGAGTGCGCGTCGACGACAACGGCAACGTAGGCATCGGCACGACTACGCCAGACACCAAGCTCACCGTTCAGGCAGATGACGGCTCCGGCGCAGCAGATAGCAGGGCGGCCCAGCTTCGACTCCGCAGCGCCGCGAATCCGAACAGCAAATTGGAAATTGGATACGACAACGTAGGTAACTTTGCTCGGATCGCCGCGCTCACCGAAAACGTTGCCTGGCGCAACATCGTGCTGGCAAACAACGGCGGCAACGTAGGCATCGGCACGACTACAGCGTTGCCAGACACCAAGCTCGAAGTTCAGGGATCAGATGTCGACCGTGGTGTTTTCGTCAGCGCCCGCTACATTGGTGTGGAAGCACTCGCGGACGGGGTGGGGGTTCGAGCCGGCGACCCTGAGTGCAACGCGGCTCGAGGTGTCAGGGCATTCGGCGAAATCGCTGGCGTCTACGCGCGCAGCGGGGATGCTGCGGCTCCAGACCGGCTCAGCCCGGGCTGGGGGGTTATCGGCAAGGTTTTTGGCACTCGAATACAAGGGCAATTTGGACTGTGGGCCTCAGGCGTCCGGGGAAGTGGCCCGCGCTTGGGCGTCGTTGGGATTGGTGAAACTTTCCCACCGCCCGAATCCGAGGACGGTCTCGTTTACGCCGGCGTGTATGGCGAGGGTCCCCTCGCCGGTGTATACGGCAAAGGGATGTACGCCGTCGTGGGCGAGGCCAGCCTCCCTGGTCAGGGCGCCGCCGGAAGCTTCAACGGCAACGTTTACGTCAACGGCCGCTTCGTCGTCTATGGAGGCCCAAAGTCGGCAGCGGTCCCACATCCGGACGGAACACACCGACTGCTCTGCGCCGTGGAAAGCCCGGAGAGCTGGTTCGAAGACTTCGGACGAGCCGAACTTAGAGACGGCCGTGCTGAGGTGACAGTCGACCCCGATTTTGCCGCTCTGGTAGAAACAGATGACTATCACGTCTTCCTGACGGCCGAGGGTGAATCGAACGGCCTGTACATCAGCGCAAGGACGACCAGCACGTTCGACGTACGTGAGCAAGCCGAGGGCGGGAGCACGCTGAACTTCAGCTACCGCATCGTCGCAAGACGCAAAGACGTGAGCCGCGAGCGCCTGGCGGTCGTGGAGCTTCCCCCCCGATGGAGCGCACCGCCATATGAGCTGCCCGACGATGAAGCCGAGCCCGAGCCAGACCTGAAACGGCCAGAGCAGGAGCAAGATCGGGAGTCGCCAAATGAGGAGTCCTCCTGACCGATCGCTCGGCAGGGGATTCTAGCGTCATCGGGCTGCGCATGGCCTGGCTCAAAATGGTGAATAGCGACCTTTCGCGGGAGCACCTGTCTGGCGCGCTTATTGGTTCTCTAGGGCCTGCTCGGATGAGCAGATCGCCGACTTCGTCGCTTCTTCTCTTGAGACAATGGCTCGGCGGGCATGACAATCGTCAGTTCTTGATGCCATTATTCGAACACAGGGAGAAACGGGGAGCATTTTAAGCATGAACGCCAGAGGAAGCGTTTTTAGCTCGGAATGCTCTGAGGCTCAAGTATATGAATGTCGCAAAAACGACCGTTTTGAGACACTCTAGTCGGATCTCCGTTCTTCCGCTATTGCATGAGTACGCCAATGTCTCACAACGCGTCTCACAATCAATGTCTCATATCTTGACAAATGCAATGGAATATGAGACAAATAATGTACCTATGGAAACGCAGGACAAGAAACAACGGCTTCTGAAGGCGAAAATCGCTGTTGCCCTACGTGACGAATTCGGCCGGGTGCCCACCGAGGAAGATAGATCGCGTATTCCACCTCACCCGAGTAATGTGGAAGGCCGTTCTCGGTCTGCACTATAAGCGCAAAGAGCAGAAGAAGAGCGGGCAACTCGCCATCTTCTAACCAATATGCTGATTGGCTCGCCCGCATTTCAACGACCGACCAAACCCTTGCGCTCCAACACGACGCCCTTACTACTGCTGGGAGCGAGAAGACGTTCACAGACACGGCTTCAGGAAGCCGTATAGATCGTCCAGGATTAGCTGAAGCCCTCAGGTTTGCCCGAGCTGGTGACACCATCGTTGTCTGGCGGCTAGACAGACTTGGCCGCTCTCTCGCTCACTTCATCGAGACCATCAAGGACCTCCAGGAGCGGGGTGTCACTTCAGAAGTCTGCAGGAGCAGCTGAACACCAGTACCAGCGGCGGCAAGCTTGTCTTTCACGTGTTTGGTGCGCTAGCCGAGTTCGAGCGGGACCTGATCAAGGAGCGAACGATGGCAGGCCTCGCAGCTGCCCAAGCTCGGGGCAGACGCGGCGGGCGGCCCTCGCTAAGCGATCAGAAAGTACGGCAACTCCGGACATTGGCCGCTGATAAGCAGAATCGCGTACCTGAGATCTGCAATACACTTGGCATCTCTCGTGCGACGTTCTACCGCTACGTACATCATTGAGGGAAATGTCGGGGTCGAGGCGGCGCCGGCCCAGATGTCGGTGATATGCAGCTAGGCGAGAGTGGACTCAGTTTGATTCTCGCCCTCAATATTGATCGTATATTGCCAACGGCTCGCTCGTTATTACCGAGCTTCTGAAACCATCTGTTTGCGATTACACGCACCAGTACGCTTTCCACTTCATCAAACTGGTTGCGGTCGATCGTAATCTCCGGTGTTACTAGCCCCACCGCCAGCGTTTGCCAAGTCCTGCCATCGTCAGTGCTGATTTGGACGGTATAGGTGTGCTCCGCCTCAGATTCAGCGTCTGTATCCCAAGCAAACGACAGAAGGTGGGCTCTGCGTCTACCCTCCTTAGCCTGCGGGCACCCGGGGACGTGGCACTGGCAGTGAAGGTATCGACGGTAACACCATCGACCACGAGCTCGACGACACTGGCATCCGGGTACACCGCAAGGACGGCGTCTACCAGAGCCTGCTGAGCTTCTCCCGGCTGTCGGCATACGAACGGTTTAACTCCAACTTGATACTCGTTAAGCAGTTACTCATCGGCTCTATTGACGCGGAGGACGACGGGGGCTCTCGGGATCGGTGTAGGAGAGGTCGCCCTGGGGCAACGGGTTGATGTAATTGATCTTGCCATCCCTCGTCGTCAGATTAACGGTCGCCACCACACTGATAAGCGACCTTCACTGCGTCGGGGGAGCAGATCGATGGCATCGATGTCAGGCTCGTTGGGTAGACCTCCAGGAATTGTCTGGATGCTCTCCAGCCTGAAGCTGGCGTTGGTCTGAAAGATGAAGACGATGTAGCTGGGTACTAAAATCCTGGCCTCCGTGGCCGAAGAACTCCTCGAACGGGAAGTCGATCTGACCCGCGCCGACATTGTGTCCAAGTATCGACCATCCTGCCGGGGTGAATATTTCAGCATTGAAGTTAATAACATTAATAGGGGGGCGCTGGCAATGGACGAGATCGTGGCCCTGAAACCGCGCGCGTTCCCCTCATGGAGATTTAGTTCGAGCGGATGCACCCCATCTTCCCGCACCCCATACCAGACAGAGAGTGCGCTGAACTGCTCGGTTCTTGCATCAGGTTCAGGCGGTCCGCGCTGCCAACGCTCAAGCACACCTCCTTCCCGGGGGGAGATACCGCGTTATTCAGGCTCGTACAACGCACACCGCCCAACATCGAGTCTCTGTGGAATCGGGTCTCCATGGTCGCCGGCGGTACGCAGTAGCTCGCGTGGCCGGTTGTGAAGTCATCGAGCATACGCACCGTAGCGGGCGCAGGCCTGCCCTTCACTCCGACAGTGAAATGCGGCGAGGCTGTGTTTAGTTCAGGGAGTGCGAACAGCACGAACGAGACCACCTCGCTATCAGGAATAGCGTCCCCGCTCATCACACCGAAGTACCTCTTGTAGTCCGATCCACGGAAACTCCCCTTCGCCAAAATATGTGGGTCACGCGCCGGGTCCGACGTTTCTTGCACACTCACCGAAACAGGCTCGTTTTCGCCGTCCGTGAAGGTAAATTGGCACCTCTCCCAGCGTCCACTCGGCGGCGGCGCTGTGCCGTTGCGCTCGAAGGCAACGACAGTGGTCAAGTGCGCGGTGGAACTTGCGTGATGCGTTGGTGATCTGTAGTGCTGAGTGGCCCAGGGGCAGCGCACGAGGCGCAGGGAGTGATCATCGGGCAGAGGCAGAAGCGCTACTGCGAGACGCAGTGCGAGACCTGAACGAGGGCCACCACGACGAAGCACACACCTCGATCATGTTCGCTGCCACTAAGTGATCTTCAGCGGTACTCGCCGATCCAAATGTCGTGGTCCTCTGTGGGGTAACCGCGATGCAGCGAGGCGAGAGCTGGCGCGTGTGGGGCGCAGTTGATCTTTGCGTACCCAGACACAGCAGCAAGATCAGAAGCGAGTTCGCAGCATGATGATCAGGAGCGAAGTGAGGGGCACCGTAGGGGGAGGGTCATGCCGGAAGGCGGCTTGATCACGACCGGCCAGTTGACGCCGGATCTCTCTTCCCATGACCCATAACGAGAGCGAGATAGCCCGAAGGCTTCCTGGGAGCCGACCATTGTGACATCGTCGGGGGTGCTAGTAACGCTGCTATTCGGGCTGGCAGCGGTGGTGACGAGTGGCGTGCGCCGCTGGTGATGCTTCTCTTGCAGTGGCGGCTCATCCGGCCTGGCCTAGCACGCATTTTTGTATTTTGATCTCCAGATGCGGCTGAGCACTTCGGCCCACCCACGTTGGCCAACCTCGCCAGAATGGCTAGAGTGCAGCGATGGCCAAGTCCCGCTACTCAAAGAATCTCAACGTATTGGTGCCCTTGGTGACTTATTTCGCCCTCACCAACAACTGGCTAAGTCGAACTCCGGACAAGATCGCGGATGAGCTTTTGCTACCCCGAGGCGATGTGAGTAGGGTGTTGGAGGCGTTTGATGGAATCTTCTGGGAGAAACCGGATGGCGAAGGCAAGTATTTCTATACGTTGCATGCTCGTTACGCCATACGACCCTCTGACCAAAGGCTCGATGAGGCGCCCAAGGATCCCTTCGAAATACGAATGGCGATCCATGAGGCGCTCTTAGCGTTTGTAACTCAGCGGGCTCACGCAGAGCGGACGGAGGTCCACGCTCGCGTCGCAGCCGTCGCGGTTGTCATTGCGGCTGTGATTACTGCCGTCGCGGCTATCGTCCTCGGAGTTCGTAGCTCCTGATCAAGTGATAGCAGCACAGGTTAAAAGGGCCACCACCTCACGAGCCGCTGCCGATCAAGATCATCGGTGGTCGCTCGTCCCCGTCGGTGATCAAGATCGAAATCACGGGAATAGGTACCGTCGTGCGCTGGGCTGGTGAAAATAGGGCTTCTTGATCGGACCTGGCACATGACGGCCCGCCTCAAGCTTTTTGATCTTTAGGTGGTAGAAAATGGGTTTCGACTATTCGGTGATCCGCGACCAAGTGGCGATGCAGCGTTTCCTTGATCAAGTTCGTGCGGCTGCTCCGGCTTGTGTTGTCTGCAGCCGTCCGAGCGGTTACGTCGACTTCGACCGTCAGCCGAGCCACGCGATCTGCGCTGGCGAAAGTTCCGAAGAGAAACGGGAGGCCAAGATGCGAGCCAGAGGCGGCAAGATCGCCAGAGATGTTGGCCATGTTGATCTTGATAAGGCGGTCGAGCGGTCACATAAATACAGCGAGGGATGTCGGAAACGTCCTGGACACGCTGCCGATGCCTGGGGGTTACGGTCGCGAGTTCAAAATTCCCCCAGTCCAAGCTTTTGCTTGCTGGCAACGAGGCCACACAGAAATCGATACCAAGATCAACATGTGTTGGTTGGGTCGGAATCGACGGCCTAGGCTTAGCTTCCGTGACCTTTGGTCCAAGATCATAAAGCTGGCCCAAGTTGTCAATCACATGTTGATCTTGTCGGATGAACCGTTCTTCACTGATCATCCAGTGTGGAAAATGCGGATGTGGCGGGAGTCGCAGCAAGCGCCGCATCCCATGATCAACCAACTTGGTGTCGGACCGCATAGGGTCAAGATCAGCTCAGCTGAACCCTGCGGTTAGGTGACTTGACACCCTTTAGAGAACCCCCGAAGCTCAGCGCGAGTGGTTCCGAGAAGCGGCATGGCAGAACGTGGGCACCGGTGCAGGGCCTACATTGTCCGACGATGTCGCCGACTTAATTCTCACCGATTGTGGGTGTACGCCTCCTTGGTCGCAAAAATCGAGAGTTGGATGTCGGTCTTGGCCGCTAAGGTAACCCAGACCGAGGAGGTGACAATGTGGCATGGCCGAAGTGGCGCCATACGCTCAACGAGTCGAAGCGCTTGGCCATTAAGGCGGTCGACGAGTACAACTTATCGAATGGGCACTACGCCGATTTCATAGGCCCGATGGTTCGCGCCTGGCTGTACCTACTACAGGCTGAGTTTCAGCGGGACAAGGTGGATCACCGACACCACACTGATAATGGCGACCTAGTGTTCATAAACGGCGCGCCCAAGCTTTGGGAGGTTGGACAATGCGTGAAACACCGGTTCCCCGCCCCCAATGACCCCGTCCGCATCAACTTGGAGCTCTTTATCCTGCTACGCAACAAGGTTGAGCATCGGTATGAGCGGGCCCTGAAAGAGGTGGCTGGCGGAAGGGCTCACGCGCTGGTTATCAACTTCGAGCAGCATCTGACTACCGTCTTCGGTCCGGAGCACTCGCTGGCTCACCTGCTGCGCTTTCCGCTCTTCGTCGAGTCCATCACTTCGCCGGACAAGCAGCCGACGCTCGCGGGGACTAGGGCCTCGCGGGCGGCACGGACAATGCTCTCTCGCTTC
Source organism: Candidatus Saccharimonadota bacterium (assembly GCA_029237755.1). Taxonomy (GTDB): domain Bacteria; phylum Patescibacteriota; class Saccharimonadia; order UBA4664; family UBA4664; genus JAQZBT01. The sequence continues at coordinate 861 of JAQZBT010000037.1, read as the reverse complement.
GACTCCAACATCGACGATTCGGTACTCGATGACAACCGGTATGACTTCCGTGTCCGGCTTATACCGACGACGTCCTCAAAAATGACCGCAGACGCCGCTTACGATTTCGTGAATCTCGAGCACGTCTCCGATGAGGAGAGGGCGATCCTGGTCGGGGCAGGTCGGGCCGGCAAGGTGATCACGAAGGTCAAGTCCGTACCTGTAGCTGCGAAGGGCACCATGTTGCCCAAGGCGATCGTTGCGGCTGTTCAGAAGCGGGTGCCGTATGAGTTCAACTACGCAATTCATACCCGCATGTGGAAGCACTTCAAGCTTCATCCGGCGAGGTGGCAGCCGCCCGAGGGTGGACCGACCGTCGAGAAATACTGCTTTCCGGTCGAGCCGACAAAGAGCTATGTCTACACGGCGGCCTGGGTCGACAAGATAGTTAGAGAGATCGGCACGGCCGAGAAGTTTGAAGCCTTCTTCGGTCACCCGCCCAAGAAAGGCAAGGTGACTCAGATAGATGCGGCCCGTGCTGGGCGGCAGAGCGCAGAAACCGCTGCTCCCGTCGAGCATGAGGTGAGCTGATTCGTTGACGACACATGAAAGCCGTCATCTTGCTGCCGCAATCGTCGCGAATTCATCCGAGGAATCTGAGTCCCGCCAGTCGGCCAGCACCACCATGCCCCGTCACGGAAAGCAAACGGCACCGTAAGCTGGGAGTTAAATGGGAGTGGAGCAATCGCTCGAGCCTGCCATTTGCTTCTGACTAGGAGAGTTGTGCGCCGCGAGGGAATCGAACCCCCAACCCGCTGATTAAGAGTCAGCTGCTCTGCCAATTGAGCTAGCGGCGCGCGAAGAGCAACAGTATCAGGATCC
>JAQZBT010000036.1 GCA_029237755.1 Candidatus Saccharimonadota bacterium | reverse complement strand
GGCTGTTGGGGTCGGTGATGATGCCGGAACCGACGGAAGTGTTGGAGAAGGCGGAGGAGAGGAAGGGGTGGAGGGTGGACCAGCGTTCAGTGGCGGTCGAAGGCGATGGACTGGCGACGATGGTCATGCCCCAACTGGAGAGGAGGATGGAGAGGTCGGCGATTTCGACCGTGCCGCTGCTATTGATATCGGCCTGGCTGCCGGACTTGCCCCAATCACTGAGCAATAACGACAGGTCGAGGACGTCTACCTTGGAGTCTTTGTTGATGTCGGCGGAACCGGCAGCGCGGGCAAAAAGAATCACAAACGCCAACGCCGTCACGGCAATCAACGTGATTACCAGGTGCAGCGGTTTGATGCGGCGGGGGCGTTTGACGGGCATCGATTCCATAATGGTTGTGCTTTTTAGAATAGCACTACTGGGCCGGTCAAAGCGCTTTATTGCCGATGTCGGTGCGGTACTGCATGCCGTCAAACTTGATCGTCCGGATGGCGGCGTAGGCTTTGTCCTGGGCGTCCTTGAGGTCAACGCCCGTTGCGGTGACGCCGAGCACGCGCCCGCCGGCTGTCACGACCTCGCCGTCCTTGAGTGTGGTGCCGGCATGGAATACTTCGATGTCAGGGAGGGCAGCGGCGGTTGAGAGACCGGTGATGGGTAGGCCTTTGTCGTATTTGCCGGGGTAGCCGCCCGAAGCGAGTACCACGGTGATGGCGGTGCGGTGGGACCACTTGATATCGAGGTCGGGCAGAGTGCCGTCGACGCAGGCGTTGAGGATCTCGAGCAGGTCGGTCTCGAGCAGGCGCACGTAAGTCTGGGTCTCGGGGTCACCGAAGCGGGCGTTGTACTCGAGGACTTTGATGTCGTCGCCGTCGACCATGAGGCCCGGGTAGAGCGTGCCCTTGTAGGGGAAGTGGTGGGTCTTGAGGTCCGATAGTATTGGTTGAACGACCTCACGGTGGGCTTTGTGCATAAGGGCCGGCGTCACCCAGGGAACGGGAGCGAAGGTGCCCATGCCGCCGGTGTTGGGGCCGGCGTCGCCTTCGCCGATGCGTTTGTGGTCTTGGGAGGGCGGGAAGAGTTTGGCGGAGTTGCCGTCGCAGAAGGCGTGGATGGAGACCTCCTGGCCGCCGAGGAACTCTTCGATCACGACGGAGTTGCCGGCATCACCGAAGAGCTTCTCGCCCATGATTTCGTCGAGCGCCTGGTGAGCCTGCTCGAGAGTTTCGCAGATGTAGACGCCTTTTCCGAGCGCCAGGCCCGAGGCTTTGACGACGATGGGCGTCGGGTGGCCGTGGACGTAATCCTTGGCGGCGTGCAGGTCGGTGAAGGTGGCGTATTTGGCGGTGGGGACATGGTTGTCGGTCATGAGGTCCTTGGCGAAGGACTTTGATGACTCGACTTTGGCGGCGGTTCGGGTGGGACCGTAAGCGCGGAGACCGGCTTTGGTGAAGTCGTCGACCAGTCCGGCGGCCAGGACGTCGTCGGGACCGACAACGGTCAGGTGGATGTCTTTGGATTTGGCGAATTCGAGCAGACCGTCGATGTCGGTGACTTTGATATCGACGTTTTCGGCGATGGCGGCGGTGCCGGCGTTACCGGGGGCGACGTAGAGCGAACCGATGTCGGGCGATTGGGACAGCTTCCAAGCCAGGGCGTGTTCGCGGCCGCCCGAACCGATGACTAGTACGTTTTGCTTCATGAGGTAATGGTAACCGGAGGTCTGACCTTTCGACAAACCGGGTCGTTCATCATATAGTTGTGCAACTTGCCGCCATCAGGGCGGCCGTACCAGAGAGGAGCCGCGATGCCCTCAGGACGAGAGCTCAGTCCCTTCGTCTACCGCAGAGTCCACCAGCAGATGGAAGCGATTCTGCGCCGGCTCAATGACCGCGATCCGTTGATTCAACTGGCGCACGTCAAGACGGCGCTGCAGGCCCTGCTGTCCGGCCAATCCATCTCGGTCGACGACCAGTTCGTGCCGCAAGCCATCCGCGAGCAGCTGGACCTGATCCTGAACTCGCCTCCGGCGCTGGAGCAGTTGGGGCCAAACGGAATCGTAGACCCTGCTGAACTGCAGCGAGCCTGGCTCGCGATCAGTGAGGATGACCGTAAGGTCTTCATGCGCTTCATCTTCGGTGAGCAGCCAGTGACGCGCGACCGAGCCGAGCAATACGCCTCGGTGCGTTGGAACCTGATCCAGCTCATCCGAATGCCGCATGAGTTCTACGGGCTTGACGATGAGGCACTCGAAGAGCTGCTACAACTCAGGGTCTACACCATGCGCTCAATGACGGCGGACGCGCACCAAGTCCTGCCCCAGCTCACGCTGACCAGTATGCGGTTGCTGGAGCAGTGGCTGACCCGGGAAGGCCATCCGGAGCTCAACACCGACTGGTCCACGAGTGAGCTCCGCAAGAAGAGCAAGAAGAAGAAGAAAAGCTGACGCCGCTAAGCGGCGCCAATTGCCCCACCGGCGACCCCATGTTACCGGTGGGGCTCGTCGTTTTTAGATGGATTGACAAACAGATAGGCGGGAGGCCAAACTCAGGTATAAGAGACAGTTATTCAGGGGGCTTATGCTGCGCATTTACCGTCAGTCCGCTATCACCAGTGTCGAGAGGACTGCCCTAAGCAGCACAGGAGTCGAAGCCAAGAGTGTAGTTGACTGTTATTACGTCGAGACACTGAAGACGTTTGATGACCTCCAGGGCGAGATCCTGGACTTTTTGTTGGGCGGCGCCTACGGGACGAAGGCGGCCGAGCGGCCGACGGGCACGACGATCGAGGTCGGGCCGCGGCTGAGTTTTGCGTCTTCCTGGAGCACGACGGCGACCGAGATTGCGCACCGGGCGGGTCTTGAGTCGGTCAGCCGGATCGAGCGGTCGCGCGTGTATGCGTTTGGGGAGTTGAGCGAGAAGCAGCGCCGGGATGCGGCGACAGCTCTGCATGACCGGATGACGCAGCAAGTTTACGAGGAGCCGCTGGAATCGTTCGTGAGTGGCGCCGAGCCGGAGAAGGTGCGGACGATCGACCTGCTGGGCAAGGGCGAGCAGGAGCTGGTGCGCCTCGACAAGGAACTGGGCATGGCGATGGATGCCGAAGACGTCGAGCACGTCATGCACATTTTCCGTGACGTCTTGAAGCGCAACCCGACCGACGTCGAACTGTTCCAGATTGGTCAGGCCAACTCCGAGCACTGCCGCCATCATGTGTTCCGCGCCAAGATTGTACTGGATGGGGTCGCACAGGAGCAGAGCCTGATGGATTTGATCAAGGCTCCGTACGAGGCCAACCCGGCGAATTCTGTAATCGCTTTCCACGACGACTCGTCGGCGATCGAGGGCGCGCGGGCTTTGCTGCTAATCGCGGAAGACCCGGCGGCACCTAGTGCATTGCGCGGGGTGGCGTGGAAAGTTTTGTACACAATGACGGCCGAGACGCACAACTTCCCTACCGGCGTGGCGCCGTTCCCGGGCGCAGCTACAGGCACAGGCGGCCGCATCCGAGACAACCAGAGCGTAGGAAGGGGCGGTCGGACTTCTGCATCCTTGGTTGGCTACGCCACGGGTGACTGGTGGGACAACGACCGGCCCGCGGGGCACGGCGTGCGCACACCGCTGGAAATTATTTTGGGCGCGATGCAGGGAGCGTGGGGCTATGGCAACAGCTTCGGTGAGCCGGTGATTGGCGGCTGGCTGCGGACGTTGGACCTAGTGATCAGCGATGTGCGCTATGCCTATCTCAAGCCAATCTTGTACTCGGCGGGGGCCGGGTTCATGCGTGAAGAACATGCGCTCGTGGAGGCGCCGGCGCCGGGTATGGCGGTGGTGCAGATCGGCGGTCCGGCCTACCGCATCGGTATGGGCGGCGGCGCGGGCAGCTCGCGCGAAGGCTCGAAGGACACGGCCGAGCTCGACTACAACGCAGTGCAACGCGGCGACCCCGCGACCGGTGAGGTAGTCGGCCGGGTGGTGGATGCCTGTATCGCTTTGGGTGAGGCTACGCCGATCGTGAGCGCGCACGACCTGGGCGCGGGCGGCGACGCCAACGCATTGCCCGAGATTGTCGATCCGCAGGGCGCGCGGATCGAGCTGCGGGCGATACCCAGCGGCGACAGTAGCTTGTCGGTATTGGAGCTATGGGGCAACGAGTCCCAGGAGCGCATCGCAGTGCTGGTGCGGCCGCGCCATCTGGAGAAACTGGCGAAGCTGTGTGACCGGGAAGGTTGCCCGATGGCGGTGGTCGGTCAGGTGACCGGCGACGGAAAGTTGCAAGTATATGACGATGCTGATGGATCGACGCCGGTGGACCTGCCGCTGGATGAGGTATTGGGTGAGGTGCCGCGCAAGACGATCCGGTGGGACAGTCGCGAGCGCAGCCTGAAGCCGCTGAAGTTGCCGTCCGGCCTGGAGGTAATGCCGGCGCTCGAGAAGGTACTGGCGTTGCCGGCGGTAGCCTCGAAGTGGGCGGTGATCCTGGGCGTGGACCGGTGCGTCACCGGACTCGTTGCCCAACAGCAGTGCGTAGGACCCGACCATGTGCCGGTATCTGACTTTTCGTCAGTGGCCGATAGCTATTATTCGCACACGGGACGCGCTTACTCCACCGGTGAGCGGGCGCTGCTCGGTCTGGTCTCGCCGGAGGCTCAGGGCCGCATGACGGTAGCGGAAGCGGTGACCAACATGATGGGAGCGAAGATTTCGTCGCTGCCGGAGGTGCGGGCGAGTGTGAACGTGATGGCGGCGGCCCGGCAGCCCGGCGAAGGCGCCGAGATGTATCAGGCCTACGTGGCGTTGAGCGGATTTATGACCGAGCTAGGGATGGCGGCCGACGGCGGCAAGGATAGCCTGAGCCTGGCGGTCTCGAGCGATGAAGGCATGGTCCGCGGACCGCGCGAGCTGGTGGTAGCGGCATATGCTGCAATGCCCGATGTGCGCGTAAAGGTGACGCCCGACTTCAAAGAGGCGGGCAGCGAGTTGTTGTTGGTTGACCTTGGTGGTGGTCGTGCGCGCCTGGGCGGATCTGCACTGGCGCAGGCCTACGGACAGGCGGGTGACGAGTGCCCGGACCTGGAAGATGCGGGGTTGCTGGCGCGGGCGTTTGAGACGGTGCAGCAGCTTGTGGCCGATGGAGCGGTGCGCTCGCTGCACGACCGCAGTGACGGCGGATTGATTACGACTATATTGGAGATGGCGTTTTCCGGAGTGCGGGGCTGCGACGTGATCCTGCCCGAGGAGCATGACGCGCTGGCAGGAGCGTTTGCCGAAGAGGCGGGCGTGGTGATCGAGTGCTCGGACGGACGCGTGAAGCAGGCCTTGGCGGCGGCCGGTATCCCCTATCTGCGCCTCGGCCGGACCGGACAGAAGCACGGCGAAGTGCTGGTGCGGCACCGCGGCCGGACGGTAGTGCGGGCCGGTGTGCTGGAGCTGCGCAAGCTCTGGGAAGCGACGGCCTCGCGGCTGGACGGATACCAGACCGACCCGGGCCTGGTGGCCGAAGAGACCGGCGCGCGGCAACTGCGGCAGCGGCCGGAATGGAAGCTGTCTTATAGGCCGACGCCCACTCCGCGGGCGGTACTACTGAAGCCAAATAAGCCGAAGGTGGCAGTACTGCGCGAAGTCGGCACCAACGGTGACCGCGAACTGGCGGCAGCGTTTGAGATGGCCGGGTTTGAGGCTTGGGACGTGATCACTTCGGACCTGCTGGAGGGCCGGGTGTCATTGCGGGACTTCCGCGGACTGGCGATGGCCGGCGGTTTCGCGTTTGGCGATGTGCTGGGCGCGGGCGTTGGTTGGGCCGGTGAAATCTTGTACCACCGGGAACTGGCCGGGCAATTTGCTGATTTTCAGCGGCGCAGCGATACGTTTACATTCGGCGTCTGCAATGGAGCCCAGCTATCGACGTTGCTGGGACTGGTGTCGCCGCACGGCGTTTCAACGAAGGAACGGCCGCGGTTGGTGACGAATGAATCACAGCGGTTTGAGTGCCGGTTTGTGCAGGTGGCGATCCAGGAGAGTCCGGCGATCATGCTGCAAGGCATGGCCGGCAGCAGTCTGGGTATCTGGGTGGCGCATGGCGAAGGCCGGTTGAGTGCAGGATCGAGCGTGATTGAACGGATCGAACATAGCAACCTGGCGCCGATCCGCTACGTGGGTGCGGACGGAATCTCGACGACGGCCTACCCCGCCAATCCGAATGGTTCGCCGGGCGGAATCGCGGCTTTGTGCTCGCCCGACGGCCGGCACCTGGCAATGATGCCGCACCCGGAGCGATTGGCGCACCAGTTGTGGCAGTGGCCCTATCTGCCGGAAGAGTGGCAGGAGCTGAAGGCGAGCCCGTGGTTGAAGCTGTTCCAGAACGCGTACGACTGGTGCACGCGGCGGTAGGCGTTGGGGCTGGGCTGTTGCGAGGGCGACTGGGCGGCTCGGGCGGCAGGGGCGGCTGGGCGGCTGGGGCGGCGTAAAAAAGGCGCGGCGACATTGCTATACCATAATTTCAGGAATCGCCTGACAGGGCGCCCTGTCAAAGTGTTCGGTGTTTGTATGGTATAATAGGTTTTATGCCGACACAGTTACGCCAGTTTAAATCCGGCGCAGAGTTCCACATTTTCGGTCGCGGACATCACCGCTCATCGATCTTCAAGCGCGACTCGGACCGAGTGCATTTTCTAACCAAGCTCGACGAATTTTGCGATCGTGACCAGATAACCTTATTCGCCTATTGCCTAATGACTAACCACTACCATTTGGCCCTGCGCCAGGACGGCACTGTGCCTCTGTCTAATATGATGAGCTCGCTGTTATCCAGTTACGTTCAGCGATACAACTCCCGATACGGCACCCCGGGCCGGCTCTTCCAAGGCCGCTACCAATCCGTCCTCATCACCAGCGAACACCACCTCGCCTGCGAAACCCGGTACATCCACCAGAACCCGCGCAAGTTCACTGATTTCCGTACTTACCGCTGGTCCAGCTACCAGCAGTATGTCGACACTGCGCCAGGCATCGCAGACGCCACCACAGTCCTCGCACTCTTTGACCACTCCCGCCGCGCCTATGCCAACTTTTGCGAAGAGAACCTGCCCGCCCACCTGCAGCGCTGACTTAGCGCCCGTAGTACATGACGAAGGTGTAGATGCCGACAAGCACCGCAAAGAGCCATGATCCCCAGTGCGGAGACCAGTCGGGTGAACGGCGCACCAAATGGTAGCCGGCCTCGACCAGGCGCAGACCGACGAATGTCACCGTAAAGGCGACGAAGGCCGCGAGGAGCGCTTCAAGCATCTTTGTCCGCCGGCTCTTCAATATGAAGCTTCTCAGCGATCATGTTGAGGACCTGGCGGGGTGTGAGTTCGGCCTTCACGAGGTATTCGGCGCCGTAGGAGAGGGCCTTCTTGCGGTCAGCGATTTCGGAAGAGTTAGTGAGCACAAAGACGGGCATGTCCTTGGTCGTGACGCCGTCGTTGGAAAGTGCCTGCAAGACCTCGAGACCGGTGAGCTCGGGCATGTTGATGTCGAGGATGCAGAGGGATGGGCGCTCACCCTTGATGGACTCGTACGCGTCGCGGCCGTTGTTTTTGACGACCACCCGGAAACCGGCACCTTCCAGCTTGATCTGGTACATACGCGAAATGAACGGGTCGTCTTCCGCGATTAGGATGAGTTTACTTTCGGAGGGCTGGTCGGCCACGCTTTACCTCTTTTTTGACTGGCTTAAATGGCTTGATAGGTAGTTCGAATCCAAATGTGGAGCCTTTACCTTCTACGCTTTCAAAGATAATTGTACCACCTTGGTCCTCCACAACCCGCTTGGCTAAATAGAGCCCCAGACCGGTGCCATCAGGGCGGACGATCTGGGCGTTGCCGGCGCGGAAGAACTTGCTGAAGAGCTTCTTTTGCGCGTCTTTGGGTACGCCGATGCCGGTATCTGTGACGCGCAGGCGGACGAGGTCGGAGGTCTGCTCGAGGACGACGCGGACTTCACCTTTTTGGGTGTAATAGATGGCATTGTCGATGAAGTTCATGATGACCTGACGGGTCTTGTTTTCGTCGATCTCAATGATGGGCAGCGGACGGGCCGGTGCGTCGAAGATGAGGGCGATGTTTTTAGCTTTGGCGTGGCTCTCGAGTTGGTGCACTTCTTCCTGGATCATCTTGACCATGTCGGTGGGCTTGGTCTGGATGATGAACCGCCCGGCCTGGAGGCGCGAAACGTTGAGAAGGTCGGAGATGAGGTTGACCATGCGCTCGCTGGA
>JAQZBT010000035.1 GCA_029237755.1 Candidatus Saccharimonadota bacterium | reverse complement strand
CAAAACCGGCCAGCGCGTCAAAGTGGAGGGCACACTGCGGCACTACCGCGAGCCGGGCGGGACGAGGTACTTCATCACGTGCGTCCGCACCACTAGACCTGCGTGATATACCTTACTTAATGAAGTTGATTCTCAAGAGCAAAGAACACCTGACCGACAACATCTGGGCGTTCAGGTTCCAATATCCGGCGCAGCTTTCACCATGGGTCCCGGGACAATTCATGTACGTCGAAATCCCGCACGACAACCCCGACGACGAGGGCACTAAGCGGTGGTTCACCGTGTCATCAGCCCCCTACGAACAGCATTATCAGATCACTACCCGCGTCTCTGACTCTACCTTCAAGCAAGCCCTGGCCGCGGTCCCTATCGGCGGCACGATCGACCTGATCGATCCGCCGGACGGAGACTTCGTCTGGGAGGAAACAGACCGCCCGCGCATCTTTATCGCCGGCGGCATCGGGGTCACGCCCTATTACAGCATCCTCAAGCAACGCTTCCACGATCACCTACCGTTGGATGTCGAGCTGATATACGGCGGCCGCACCCCCGATCTGCCGTTCCGCCAGGAATTCGAAGAATGGGCTGCAGCCGATCCGCGACTCAAAATTCACTACGTTATCGGCGAGCGACTCACGCCCGAAAAGCTTGTCGCTCTCAATCCCAAACTCCCCGCATCGCTCGTTTACCTATCGGGCCCCGAGCCGCTCGTAGAGTCATTGGGCGACCAGCTTAAGGCCGGAGTAGTGCCCGCGGAGCAGCTCAAACAGGACTTCTTCCCCAACTACACTGAAGCCAATTATTAACCAACACGTGCGAGCCCCCGGAGGGACCCGCAGGTACTGCAGGTGTCACGGGGGCCTTGTGGCGGCGACCGCCTAAGTTGCCTTGGATGGCTGGGGTTCACCGCTCGGTGCGGTCGACTCAGGGACCCCATCCGGATTGAAGCCGGTGGTCATTACTATCCCCAGCTCGGCCATCTCATCAGCGTCCGGTCCTTCAAAGCTGAGAGTGGCGGGCGTGATGATCTCCCAGAAGCCCAGCACCGCACCGACCGCCATCAGCATCAGGCCGTGCAAATGGTCATCGGCTACGATGCCGAACTGGGTGTAGTTGGGCCCTTGCTTGAGCGTTTGCAGCTCTCCGGAGGCCGAGGTATCCGGCCACTCCCGCAGCAGCTCGAGGAGCTCTTCACGGTGCCGCTCGGCCTTCTCTACTACGATGGCAAACCGGTAGAAGTGCAGGTCGATAACCTTGACTCCCTTGGGCACGAGTTCCGGGTCGACTATTCCGGAGGCCAGGCAGTCGGCGACGATGAATTGCAGCTTCTGGATGTCCATCATGAGCACATCCTTCCTCCGGCTCGGCCGGGCGTGGGTCTGGATTGGGTTGTCGAAATCCAAAAGGACGCGCACACGATACAAGATACAGGCGCATCCAACAAGCACTAGTGCTACACTTCAACAAAGGCAATTTTTCAAGCTAGCTGAGCGACGTCACTACTCAGAACAACTAGTGAAGCCTCGGTTTATACGCGTGCGGCTGTTAATTTGGGTCGAAAATTAGCGGTTTCGTAAAGTTAATAGGAATTTCACTATGGCTGATAAAGTCAGAACCGAAAACGAAGAGCGAGATATTCGGGAGTGGCGCGAATGGAAAGAGTCGGACATGAAGCACTGGCGAGCCTGGGGGAGCTGGTTTAGCTGGGGCTCACCCGTAGGCCTGGGCATCTTCTTCATCGCCTTGGCGATTGCCATCTGGATCTTAGCTAACCTCTAATCCAGGCCCCACAGAAAGCAGCCGCAAAAACGTGGCTGCTTTCTTTATGCTCGTGCTACAGTATCCTCAAATGAAATCTACCAAGCCAATTCTTCTCATCACCATCATCGCGTTCGTCGCCATCGCCGCCGTACTGCAGCTGCTGGTCATCTTTAATCTCGCCCCCGCGGAAGAGACCAGAGACGCCATCGTCAAGCTCGCCCAAGCCAGCGCCGTGATCGCTGCCGCTCTCATCATCATCCTGGGCGTCTCCAAGCTTGGCAGCAAATAGCATCGACGAATACTTAGCCGATCTTGCGCCCGCCCGGCGCGAGGCGTTGGAGCGTGTCCGCCGCATCGTCAAGGCGACCGTGCCGGAAGCGGAAGAGTCCATCAGCTACGGTATCCCGACATTCAGTTACCGCGGCAAGCACCTTATCTACTGCGCCAACAACAAGAATCACATGAGTATCCATGGATCAATGGGTTCACTCGAACACAAGCTCGAAGGCTTCAAGCTCTCGCACAAGGGCACCCTCCAGTTCACCGAGGACCACCAGGTGCCCGAAGATATCATCAAAGAGATTGTGCGGATAAGGCGCGAAGCCCTGGACAGCGACCGCTAACTATTGTTAACACGGCCAGAAAGTGGCATTATAGGCCAGTCGTAAGACTCACCATTCCGGTCCTTACCGGAGCACACCCAACCCGAGAAGGGACAACACGTGACCGACAGCACCGATGCAGGTACCCCTGCCTCCAACTGGACCGTCAACCCCAGCACCGGCCATGCCGACAGTTCACCTCGCTTCGCCCAGGTTTCCCGGGCAATCTCCCGCATCCTCAGGGAAAAGCGCGGAGATCTCAGCCGCGGCGAATACAGCCTGGTTGCAGACACCGTGACGGCCAGTCTGGCGAGCGACGAGGGCATGGTGCCCCGTGACACCTTGCACGCGGAGGTCACCGAGATGACTCGCGAGACCGATCGTGTCGTTACCGGCGTCATGGTCATCAATGGCCAGACCTACTCGTTCACCGCCGCCAATCTGGCCGGCTACGGCTCACCCGCCTACCATGACTCTCAAGGAGACATGCCGCACCCCATCACTGGGTTCGTGACTGTCGACGGACCCGAGTGGCCGCCCACTCAGTGATTCAACAAGAGGCTCGGAACCAAGAGACATCTCCTGGTTCCGAGCCTCGGAACGTTTAAGGACTGATTTACTGGGAAAGGTCGTTGCCCGCCGCCGGTGCAGCGTTCTGCTCCTGCGTCTGGCCGGTCGTACCGGTGTTGTTCTGCGTGTCGTTGTTGTTGAGTGCGTTCAAAAGCATCCAACCCAACAGCAAGGCGGCCGGGACCAACAGCCATGGCAACAGGCTCGGGCGGGCGGCGTTATCGTCGCGCTCGTCTTCTACGTAGTCGCGGCGGACTTCCCGGCGGTCCATTGTGCCGGGCATAGCCTCATAAAATTCCTCAGACTCGCGAGTTTCGCGCTTGGTTTCATCAGCCATCGTAAGACTCCTTCATAAACGCATTCACCCTACCAAAGGCGGCAGGATTACTATTTAGCAGAACTTACGAAACCAAAGCGCTAGCAGAGTGGTTATTGGTAGATTTACCGAAATTAAGCGGCAGGAGGCGTTGGCGGATTAGAGGCGGGCGGATCGGCCGGTGGAGCGGTCGCAGGTTCTTCGCCCAGTGCCAGCGTCGGCACCGCGTCGCCGTCCCTCACCCTTAGCCACACCAGGGCGCCCAGCGCCAGGACCAAGGCGACGGGGGAGCCGATCAGGATACCCAACACGGCGTAGCCGGAGTCAGACACGGGGCGCAGCGACAAGGCGGTCATCAGACAGTCGATAAACAGGGCCAGCCCGAACCCGGCATAGAATATCCGCTGCCGCAGTTGTGACCGGTTGCGTCCGGAGATCACCGCCGCCACCGCCTCGTAGACCAGGTATTTCAAGCCGACAAAGACGGTCGCGTACAAGATGATATTGAACCACCCTCCGAGTGAAGGCACCGTCGGCATCGGAGCCGTGCGCGCACCGAAGTAGAGCGGCGTACTAAAGAGCCCGAAGGCCAGTAGTCCCGATGCCAGGACCGCCCCGAGCACTATTCCGTATCGCTTGAGCACTTGCTTCATGCACGCATATTAACATAAGCGTTACTCATGTACTCGTAACTATCGCCAACGCGCTGGAATCCTGGGCTCCCTATCATGTCGCAGTTATCTAGGGAGACCCAAAATGACAATAAAAACCCGACTTACCCTCAGCACGAAGCCCTAGCTGCGAGCGAACTCGTAGCTAGGGCGTAGCTGTACCATTGGCGCCGCAGCGCTCGTCTTCCGTCTGGCCGGTCAGGCGCTCCGTGACACTGGCAAAGGCGAACGGCTTGTCGCGCCCGTTGGGATAGATGTAGTGGCAGTCGGGCAGGTAGGGGAGCGACGTGTCGAAGTAGCGGTTAAAGACCAGCCGGAAGACATTAACCGAGTCGGCAGCGCCGGCATCGGTGTTCCAATCGGCCGCCGGGATGTGATAGGCGGCCTGGTTGCTCATCTTCATCCGCAGCGCTGCGTCCGTCCACTTGCGCATGTCGCCCGTCAGCAGCTCGTTGTTCACCAGCGTGCCGTCATAGATTTCGTCATTTAGCTGGAACGGGTACGGACCCTCGTCGGCCTGCAGTACAACGATGGCCTGTCCGTTGCTGCGTTCGTCGATCGTCTTGAGCAGTTGCTTCATGTGACCGGTGATGTGTTTGACCTGGTTGATGTACTTCTCTTTGACCGGCCGGCCCACGTTGTCGCTGGAGTTGTTGGGATTGATCGAGCCGTCGGCGTTGAAGTCATAGGGCTCGTGCGGCGTCAGTAAGTGTGCGAAGATGAACCGCCCGCCACTGGACTCGTTGGCCATCTCCTTCAACGTCGCGAGCTGCAGCTTGGTCTGGTCGACATCGCCGAGGTTTTCGTACCACAGCACCTTGAAGTCCCCGATGGCGATCTTGGTAGTGATGATCCGGCCAAACGGGCTGGCGATCAGGTTATTCTTCGAAAAGTTGTCTAGCACTGTCGTCAGTCCCAGGATGGTCAGCTTGCCCGCCTCCACCACCGTTTCATCAGCCAGGGGAGACTTATTTGAGCTCTCGTACCAGTTGCCGACCAGCGTGTATTCGTAACCGATATCTTTCAACGCGGCCGCGACCGGCGACTTCCGCACCGACTCGTTAAACGGCACGATCGTCTGCTGTGAAGCCGACCCGTACTTGTTCACGATATCGCCATGGTAGTCGGTCTGGACCGTACTCGCGACCGACATGGTGGTGTAGGGGTAGTTGCTGTACGACGTGGGGTTTACCTGGTAGCCCAGCTCCCGCAGATAATTGCTGAAATCCGAATTGTCATAACCGAACTGCGACTTCAACACGTCGTCGCTGGCAAACCGGTCGAGCACGATGTAGTAGATATCGGGCTTCGGTTTGTTCTTGGCGCTCTCCGGCAGCTCAATGGCCGGCGGCTGGTGGAAGAACTGCGGCCACTCCAGCGCCAAATCCTTGGCCACATTCAGCGACATAAATCCAAACGTCACCGCGATGGCGATGAAGATGCCGCCGGCCACATCCTTCGTCTTCCAGTTCTTCTTCTCGGCCAACTTTCCGGCTGCCCGGCCCAGCCACCACGCGATCGCAAACACGAAAGCCACTGCCGCCAAGCTGACTATCGGCGTCGAGCTCAGGCCCTTGAACGGCTGCAGTATCTCAAACAGCGGCGAAAACAGCGCCGTCCGGCCCTCGAAATTCTCCGACAGCACGAGCGTCGCGAACGTCGCCGCCACGTAACCCGCTAGCCTGTCCTTCTGCCACAACTTCCATAACACAGTAGTCACGATCAGCGCGATACCCAGCGCCACCAGCGCCGGCACAAACAGGTCGGTGATCGATACCTGGTAGCGGTTCGAGATAAAGTTGGCCAGCATCGGCAGCATGGCCAGCATCAACGCCGGCCCAAAGAATCCGAGCCACACTCTCAGTCGCGGCCATTGCCGCTTCACCGACGCTCCATCAGGTACATGACACGGGCTGAGCCCTTCACTTCACGCTGCTGCACTATCTTGTAGTGCTTGCTGAAGGCGGCCTCAAACCCGTCCGGCGTGTACTCCGGGAATATATCCTCGCGCGTTGCGAGCAGCCGCTTCACCTGAGAATCTTCTTTAGGTACAAATTCGATGATCAGATGTGGTGCCAACTTAGCGAAGTACTCTGCCACCATCTCGAGCGGCAGGTTGTTGGCGATCGCCAGGTGGTGGATCAACGCCAACGACAATGCGACGTCAGCCTTGGCCCGGTGCGTAAAGCTGCGCCGCTCGGCATTGTCCCAGCCCAGGTCCGGGCTCGGGTTGGTCAGGTCGATCAGCAGCGGCAGGATGAGGCCTTCGCCCCTCTCCCTGACGCGCACATAGTTGGCCTCGACGGCCAGAGGGTCGATATCCGCGCTCACCACATTGGCGCCCAATCGGGCTGCCACGCGGCTAAACGAGCCGTCGTTGGCGCCCAGGTCGAGCACCCGGTCCGCCTTTATGCCCTTCAGGAACTCTTCGGTGATGACCTTCTTCTCCTGGAACGAGGCGTCGGAGTAGTTGGTGTTGTTGTAGTAGTCGCCCCACTGGGTTTCGGATACACGCAGCTTGAGTTTGCTGACGGTCCGCGTGAGGTTCTCGAGCATGCCCTTCAGCGATACGGTGCTCACGCTCGCAGCGGCGCGCCGGCCGCTGTCTTCGTGCGACTTCTGGTAGCGGGCGTGCAGGCTGATGTGCGTGGCCAGGCCGAAGTCGAGGCGGGCGCGCGTGGGCAGCATCTTGGCGGCAATAGGCAACGGAATGCCGTCGATGTAGACGCGCAGGAGCTGCAGCAGGCCGGGATCGATGTGGCTCATTAGAGTCAGCGGCGCCAGGAAGTGCTGGCAGAATTGGCGGTAAGCGACCCAGGGCTCGCCGTTGATGTAGACGTCGAACGACAATGTGTCGATCAGTTGTGGCTTGCCGTCGACCCACTGGATGTTGTAGGCGCTGGCGTCTCTCAGCACCAGGCCGTGCTCGAGGGCCACGCGTTGGATCTCGAGCGTGGCGAGGGCTGCGTCTTTGAGCTGGCTAAACGACCACTCGTACGGGTAGGTAATGAGTGGCAGTTGGGTCGGCTTGATGACCTTGTAGGCACCTTTGGCGTCGTCGCTTTCAAGCGTTGCCTCTTCGTGCTTCACCAGCAGGCCGCGCTTGGTCAGTTGTTCGTATAGCCCGCTGGCCATCAGCTGGTCGTAGGCGACTTTGCCATCACTATTAATCCGGCGGTAGGCTGTGCCGTCCTGCCAGAATACATACCCCCTATTATCACGAAATGAGGAGCTCTCCCGCTGTGATGTCACGGCTTAGCTCTTGTTTTCTGGGTTGTTGGTGGGCGGGGTGTCGCTGTCGGACCCCTTCTTCTTGCGAAGTTTGCCCACGATGACGCGGATGCGGTGGCGAGCGGCGTAGGTTACGCCCATTATGGTGCCAATCACTGCTTGAATTGCGAAGCTACCCGTACCCGGGTCAATGTATGCGAAGAACTCGAACATCTGCCTGCCTTTATGTCTCTATCTATATGGATTATCGAACGCTTCACTGAGAGTACCCTGAGTCAGCCGATTTTTCCAGCTCTGGGACGTCTGCCGCGCTGGTTTAGGCCGCCCCGTGCGCCCCAGAAACCGCTATACTACGCTCATAACACCGGACATCCATGAGCCCTGAAACCGCGCTCGACCAGATCAACGCCGAACTCCATACCGTCTACGCGCTCAACTCCGAGTATGCCGGCGGGGCCGACACCGGCGCCTTCCGCGTCGCCAACTCCGACGGTACCCGCGCCGTGCTCAAGATCAACCCCAACCCGCAGTGGGTCAAGCAGGTCCAGCGCGCCAAGGCCGCGACCGACCACCTCGTCACCCTCGGCTATCCCGCGCCCAAGTACCTCTCCGTTGGCTCCAACGACTCCGGCACCTACTCGCTCCAATCGGAACTCCCCGGTACCTCGGCCACGCCCACGGCCGACGCCATCGCCAGTATTATCAAGCTCATCGAGCTCCAAAAAGGCCAGGCCATCTCCGAAGTCCAAGGCCAGGACTGGGTCTGGTACCTCATGGACGTCGTCTTCCGCGGCGAGTCCGGTAACGTCCGCGCCATGATGCAGTTTGGTCCCGAGACGTCAGCCCTTGTCACCGACATTGAAAGCCTCGTCCTCGGCCTCCAGGCCAAGCAACTCCCCAAGACCGACCTTGTCCACGGAGATATGGTGATCAGCCAATTCCTCTTCAACGGCACCGACGTCAGCGGCGTCGTCGACTGGGACCAGGTCGGCTACGGCGACCGCACCCAGGACTACGTCTCACTCTGGTACTCGCTCATGGCTGTGCCGGAACCCCGCGACCTCGTACTGCAACAGGCCCGCACCATCTCAGACCCCGACGCCATCAAG
>JAQZBT010000034.1 GCA_029237755.1 Candidatus Saccharimonadota bacterium | reverse complement strand
GCGGGATACGGCCTTGGCGATCGAGGTCATAACCTCGGAGCCCTTGCCGACGCCGACGCCGACACGGCCTTTGCCGTCACCTACGACCACTGTAGCACGGAAGCGGAAGCGGCGTCCGCCCTTGACTACGCGGGCGACACGGTCGATCGCAATGACCTTCTCTTCGAATTCTTTGGGCTGCTGTTCGATAGGCATGCTTAAAACTCCAATCCGTTCTTACGGGCAGCGTCTGCCAGTGCAGCCAGGCGGCCGTGGTAGATGCGGCCGTTGCGGTCGAATACGACCTGCTTGACCTTCTTGGCCTTGGCCAGAGCGGCGATCTGTTCGCCGACCCAGTGTCCGACCGTCGAGACGTAGGCCAAGGTGTGACCCTTGGAGTCGTCAACGATCTGAGCGATAACGTGGCTGAGTGAAATTTTGACCGACAGGCGCGGGCGAGCAGTGGAACCGGTGACGGTAGCACGGACCCGGGCGCGGCGGCGGTTGAGTTTGTCTAGTGTTGCGTTTGCCATAATCTTTAACCCTTTGTCGCGGTCTTACCGGCCTTGCGGCGGATCCGCTCCTCAACGTACTTGATACCCTTGCCCTTGTACGGCTCCGGCTTCTTGAGGGCACGGAGGTTAGCGGCGGCCTGGCCCACGACTTGCTTGTCGTGGCCGGACAGGGTGATGACGTTCTTCTCAATCTTGGCTTCGACACCCTGAGGCAATACGAAGATCACCGGGTGGGAGAAGCCTAGGCTGAGGTTGATGGTGTTGCCGGCGACCGCGGCGCGGAAGCCGACACCGTTGATCTCCAGTGAGCGAGTGAAGCCTGTGCTGACGCCGACGACCATGTTGTCTACGAGCGTGCGCATGAGGCCGTACGAGCGCTGGGTCTCGGGAGTCTCGACTGCCTTGGTGACGGTGAGAGTGTCGCCGTCCTGGGCAATGTTGATGCCCGGCAGGAGGTCCAGCTCGAGCGTACCCTTGCTGCCGGTCACCTTAACGTGGCGGTCCTGCAGCTCGACGGTGACGCCGGCCGGAACGGTAATTGGTTTGCGTCCAATTCGGCTCATCTTACCATACCTTACAGATTAATTCGCCGCCCAAGCCTTTTTTGCGGGCTTCACGGCCGGTCATGACACCACTGGAAGTGGAGAGGATGACTAGGCCACGGCCGCCCAATACGAGCGGGATGTCCTTGGCGGCGGTGTAGACGCGGCGGCCGGGCTTGGAGACGCGGATCAGCGAGGTAATGGCCTCGGGGTCCTGGCTCAGGCTCAACTCGAGCGACTTAAAACCGCCGTCTTGCGCGACATTGACGCCGGCGATGAAGCCGTTGTCCTTGAGGATACCGGCGACTTGCTCCTTGAGTTTGGAGTAGGGCATTACGACAACCGACTTGCGGGCAGTGCTCGCGTTGCGGATGCGGGTCAACAGGTCTGAAATGGGATCGTTAAACATACCTGTACTCCTTACCAACTCGCCTTAGTGACGCCGGGGATCTGTCCTTTGGAAGCGAACTCCCGGAAACAGACGCGGCAGAGCGCGAATTTACGAATATAGCCACGCGGGCGACCACAAACCTGGCACCGGCGCACGATGCGCGTCGAGAACTTCGGTTTCCGATTGGCTTTGACTACTAATGCGACACGTGCCATTACACGTTCCTCCTAAAGGGAAAGCCCATTAACGCTAGTAACCGCTTGCCCTCTTCGGCAGACTTGGCGGTCGTAACAATATTGATTTGCAGCCCGATGCTGGTGCCGGCGTCTTCATATGCGATGTGCGGGAAGATGGTGTGGTCGGGCAGGCCCAGGCTGTAGTTGCCGAAGGGATCGAAGGCGGTGTCCGAGATGCCGCGGAAGTCGCGGATACGGGGCAGGGCGACGCTGACAACCTGGTCGAGGAACTCTTCAGCGCGAGCGCCGCGGAGGGTGACGGTAGTACCGACCCTGTTGCCTTCGCGCAGCTTGAAGCCGGCGATAGACTTGCGGGCGATCGTAGTAACAGGACGCTGACCGGTGATGTGGGCGAGAGTGTCGGCCGCGGTATCGAGATGCTTGGAGTCACTGACTGCGCGACCCACACCGGCACTCACCACTACCTTCGCGATGCGAGGTACCTGGTGGGGGTTGGTGTACTTAAACTCTTTGGTCAGAGCCGGTACAGCTTCCTTAGTGTATTTTTCCTTGAACCTGTTCATTACTTCTTACCTGCCTTTTTGGTTTCGGCCTTCTTGGGCTCGTCCTTCGTGGCTTTCTTATCGGTCTTTTCAGTCTTCTCGGCCTTCTTGGCGGCCTTCTCGTGGTTGGCCGAGACCTTGAAGATGCGCTCCTTGGTGCCGTTGGCCTTGATCTCGTAACCGATGCGCGCCGGCTTGCCGGACTGCGGGTCGAGGACCATTACCTTTGAGACATCAATCGGCTTGGTGATCTCCAGGATGCCGCCGCGAGGCTGCTTCTGGGAGGGCTTGGTGTGGCGCTTGACCACGTTGACGTTCTCGACGACCACCTGGTTTTCCTTGGGCAGGACGCGCATGACAGCGCCGGTCTTACCCTTGTCACGGCCGGTGATGACGATAACCTTGTCTTCTTTGCGGAGTTTCATTACAGCACCTCCGGAGCGAGTGAGATGATCTTCATGTAACCACCGTCGCGCAGCTCGCGAGCGATCGGCCCGAAGATACGGGTACCGCGGGGCTGGCCATCCTTGTTGATGAGCACGGCGGCGTTTTCGTCGAAGCGGATGGATGAGCCATCGGCGCGCTTGGTCTCTTTGACGGTACGGACGACCACGGCTCGCACAACTTCCTTCTTCTTGACGCCGGCGCCCGGGAGGGCAGCCTTGACGGAGCAGGTGATAACATCGCCTACTGCGGCGTACCGACGGCGCGAACCACCGAGCACCTTGATGCACAGCAGGTCCTTGGCGCCGGAGTTGTCGGCGACTTTGAGTCGGGTTTCAGCCTGAATCATGTTACGCCTCCATCTCCTTGGCGGTTACTTTGCGGGCCACCAACCAGCGCTTGTCGGCTGAAATGGGGCGGGTCTCGGTGATCTCCACCAGGTCGCCGATGTGGCAGGTGTTCTCAGCGTCGTGCGCCTTGAACTTGGTGGTGACTTTGTATTTCTTACGGTAGATCGGGTGTTCCTTAACGGTGTTAACGGCGACAACCACGGTCTTGTCCATCTTGTCGGAGACTACAGTCCCCCGAAGTGTGCGGATCATTCTGCGGCCTCCTCTTTGGCAATGTTTCGTTCGTGGGCGATGGTAAGCGCCCGGGCAATGGTCTTCTTATGGGCGGCCAGAAGTTTGACGTTCTTGATCTCTTTGGTGCGGCTGTCGATGACGGCCTTGGCCAGCGCTTCGCGCTCGGTCTTGATCAGAGTCTCAAGCTCCTGGTCGGTCTTGGCGGTAATATCTTTGAGCTTCATTATTCAATCTCCCCCGGGGTCTCGCGGACCACGAAGCGGGTCTGTACGGGCAGCTTGTGGGCAGCCAGGCGCATCGCCTCTTTGGCGACTTCCTCGGTCACGCCGTCCATCTCGAACATGATGCGGCCGGCCTTGACCTTGGCTGCGTAGTGGTCGACAGAACCCTTGCCCGAGCCCATGCGGACTTCGGCTGGCTTCTTGGTGATGGGGGTGTCCGGGAAGATGCGGATCCAGATCTTGCCGCCGCGCTTGATGTAGCGGGTCATGGCCCGACGGGCCGACTCGATCTGGCGGCTGGTGATGCGCTCCGAGGACTCAGCCTTGAGGCCAAACTGGCCGTAGGCGATCTCAATGCCGCGGCTGGCCACGCCGTTGAGGGTGCCCTTCTGGTGCTTGCGGTACTTTGTCTTCTTGGGTAGTAACATTATTTCTTATCCTCGAACTTGGTGCCCTTGTACACCCAGACCTTCACACCGATGACGCCGTAGGTAGTACGGGCGAGAGCGTGAGCGAAGTCGATGTCGGCGCGCAAGGTATGCAGCGGAATGCTGCCCTGGCTGACGTTTTCGCGGCGAGCCATCTCGGCACCGTTGAGGCGGCCGGCGATAGCGACTTTGGCGCCCAGTGCACCGGACTTCATGGCGTTTTCGACGCTCATCTTCATGGCGCGGCGGAAGCTGATGCGGCGCTCCAGCTGGCCGGCGATGTTTTCGGCGACGAGCGTAGCGTTGGTCTCGGGCTTCTTAACCTCTTCGATGGAGACCTTCACGGGCGAACCAACAAGCTTGGCGAGGATGCTCTTGAGCTCCTCGGCACCGGAGCCCCCGCGGCCAATAACGACGCCCGGCTTGGAGGTGTGGATGGTGACGACGATCTGGCCTGGGGATCGCTCAATGTCGACCCGGGCGACGCCTGCGCGCTTGGAGAGCTTGCCGGCGATGGCCTTGCGGATCTTGAGGTCCTGAATCAGCTGAGTGGCGTAATCGCGGTCAGCGTACCAGCGGGACTGCCAGTCGTGGTCGACCTGGAGGCGCATGCTGCGGGGATTAATCTTTTGACCCATTACTTGGCCTCCTCTTTCTTGTCTTCCTTGGCTTCGTCTGCCTTAGCTGCCTCAGCCTTGACCTTCTCAGCGTCCAGGGTGGCGAGCTTGGCCGCGGTCTTACCGTCGCTTACGACAACGGTGATGTGGCTGGAACGCTTGCGGATAGCACTGGCGGATCCCTTGGCGCGGGGCATCGAACGCTTGAGTGTCGGGCCCGGTCCGATCAGGACGCTTTCAACAGTCAGCTCAGCGAGGCGGGCGTTGTGGTTGTTCTCGGCGTTGGCGATAGCTGAATCGAGAACTTTACCTACAGGAGTGGTGGCGCGCTTGTCGGAGTTGGCCAGGATGTGGCGCGCTTCGACGGCACTGCGGCCACGGATGAGGGCCGCGACCAGTCCGGTCTTGCGGGCGCTCGTTCCAACAAACTTGGCGGTAGCTGAGGTCTTCATTACTTGCCCTTCGCCAATTTACCGCCGTGGCCACGGAACTTGCGGGTCGGCGAGAACTCGCCGAGCTTGTGACCGACCATGTTTTCAGAAACGAATACCGGCACATGCATGCGACCGTTGTGAACGGCAATCGTGTGGCCGACCATCTCCGGAGAGATGGTAGAGCTGCGCGCCCAAGTCTTGAGCACTGTCTTGTCACCGGCGGGCAGAGCAATGATGCGCTTCTGCAGACGCTCGTCGACGTATGGACCTTTTTTGAGTGAACGACTCATTACTTTCTCCTACCCTTGCCACGACCGCGGATAATCATAGCCTGAGTGGACTTGCGGCGGCGGGTCTTGAGACCCAATGCCGGCTTGCCCCAAGGCGTCTTCTGGCCGTACTTATAAATAGCTGTCGGCTGTTGACCCTCGCCACCACCGTGGGGGTGGTCGACCGGGTTCATCGCCTTACCGCGGACCTGCGGGCGCCAGCCGAGGCGGCGACGACGGCCTGCGGAGCCGTACTTGATGTTTTGGTGCTGCTCGTTACCAACGGTGCCGATGGTAGCCTGGCAGTTCTCATTCACGAGGCGGACCTCACCGGAGGGGAGGCGGACCTGCACGAAGCCTTCCTTGGGTGATTCCTTGGAAATGAGGCTGGCCTTGGCGCCGGCGGAACGAGCAATTTGGCCGCCCTTGCCGAGGACGAGTTCGATGTTGTAGATCTGGGTGCCGGCCGGAATGTTCTTCAGGGCCAGGCGGTTGCCGGCCTTGATGGCGGCGTCGTCACCAGAGGCGAGCTGGTCGCCGACTTTCATGCCGGATCCAGCGATAACGTAGGCGGGCTTACCGGAGTCGAGGCGGACGAGCGCGATGTGAGCGCTGCGGTTCGGGTCGTACTCGATAGCTTCGACGACGGCCGACTTGACCTGCTTGAAGTCGAAGTCCACCAGACGGTAGTAGCGCTTGACGCCGCCACCACGGTGGCGAACGGTGATCTTGCCCTGGTTGTTGCGGCCGGAGCCGGTCTTCTTGATGACGATCAGTGACTTGGTCGGCTTCTTCTTGGTCAACACTTCGGTGTCGGCGGTGGTCATACCGCGGCGGCCGGGGGTGGTGGGCTTGTAGAGTTTGAGTGCCATTACTTTGCTCCCTCAAACAGCGCGATCGACTGACCGGACTTAAGTTTAACCATGGCCTTCTTGGTGTCCTTTTGACGGCCAAGCTTCTGCTTGAAGCGCTTCAGCTTGCCCTTGTGGATGACGATGTTGACGTCAGTGACGTTGACTTTGAATGTAGCTTCGACGGCCTTAGCGACCTCAATCTTGTTGGTGTCGGTGGGGACTTCAAAGACGTAGATACCGCGCTCGGCCAGGTAGATGGCCTTCTCGGAGATCTTGGGTGTAAGTAAGAGTTGGCTCATTATTTCTCTCCCAGCCAGTCGTTAACGACGGTTAGTGCAGCGCTGGTCAGGACCAGGTGATCGGCGTTCATGACAGTGTAGACGTTGAGGTACTTGGCGGATACGAGCTGGAGTCCCTGGATGTTGCGGGTAGCGCGCTCGAGTAGCTCGTTCTTCTCGGCTACAACCAGCACGACGGCGCCGGTCAGCTTGAGCTTGGTCAGCAATTCAACGGTGGGCTTGACCTTACCGTCGGTGGAGGTGAAGTCCTCGATGACGGCGATCTGGCCGGATTGGGCCTGGAGGCTGAGGGCGTGGCGGATAGCCAGGCGCTTCATGCGGGTGGGCATGGTAATGGTGTGGTTCTCCGCACCGGTCGGGCCGAAGACGACGCCGCCGCCCTTCCAGTTGGGGACGCGGATGGAACCGACGCGGGCGCGGCCGGTGCCCTTCTGGCGCCAAGGCTTCTTACCACCACCGGCGACTTCACCGCGCTTGAGGGTCTTGGGGCCAGCGACGCGACCGTTGGCCAGGTAGGTGCGGTAGGCTTGGCCGACCAGCTCCTGGTTGGCCTCAACGCCGAAGATAGCCTTCTCGAGAGAGACGGTCTTGTCCTGCTTGGTGCCGGTCTTGGAATAGGATACTGCAGTTGCCATTACTTACCTCTCACCATTACGAGACCCTTCTTCGGGCCGGGAACGGCTCCGGAGACGGCCAACACACCGAGCTTCTCGTCAACTACTACGACCTTGAGTCCGGCAACTGTCACCTGCTCGTGACCCATGTGTCCGGCCATGCGCATGCCCTTGAAGACGTGCTCAGGGTAGCCGGCGCCGATGGAACCGGGGGCGCGGTAGTTGCGTGAACCGTGGGTCTTGGGACCGCGAGAGAAGTTGTGGCGCTTAATGGTGCCAGCAAAGCCTTTGCCTTTGGAGGTACCGGTGACCTGGATCTCGTCGCCGGCCTCGAAAGCCGTAACGTCGATCTGGGCGCCGACCTCGAGGGCCAGAGCTTCGGCAGCGGCGGCTTCGTGGGTCTTGGCCTCGGGGTGGTTTGGCTGGACGTCGTTGATACGGACCTCGCGGGTAACGCGAGCGTTGGAGCCGGATGCCTTGAGATGGCCGGCCTGGGGCTTGGGTTGATGCTTGGCATCACCAAAACCAATTTGAACGGCATTGTAGCCGTCCCGCTCGGTCGTCTTCACCTGAGTCACAACGCAAGGGCCGGCCTGAATCAAAGTCACACGGGCAACGTTGCCATCAGCATCGAAGAGCTGGGTCATACCGAGTTTTGTTCCGAGAAGCGCCTTCATGATGGGAAAACCTTAGTGTTTACATAAATAATCGCTAG
This sequence comes from Candidatus Saccharimonadota bacterium, assembly GCA_029237755.1. GTDB lineage: Bacteria > Patescibacteriota > Saccharimonadia > UBA4664 > UBA4664 > JAQZBT01. The sequence goes on along the minus strand of JAQZBT010000034.1, from coordinate 993 downwards.
GCAGTGGATGGTATCCCCGGTATTTGGGGACCTGTCACTTCCTAGTCAGTGTGCCCGGAGGCTCGAGAGCGCGGCGGGAAATACCCGATGACTATAGCTTATCTGGACGGTTCCTGTCAACAGGTATCAGCGCTTGCGACGGGAGAGCTGACGGAGTTCCTGGCCAAGACCGCGGTTCATCATGACGAGGCCGACGATGGTCAGGGCCGCGGCGGTGGCGTACGAGATGAGCCAGGCCGGATTTTGAACGAATATTTGGCGCTCGACGATGGCGGGCAGGATGGCAAAAATGGCGGCCGAATTGCCGACCCACCAGCCTAGCTTGACCAGTTGTGGCTTCTTGATCTTGACGTGACGGTGACGGGCGAGATGCCGGACTTTGAGGAAACGCAGAGTCACCAACAGCTCGAGATAGATGATTATCGGTAGAGGCAGGTTGGCGAGGAGAAAGACTAGCATCGATATTATTATACCTTATGCTTGACAAGGGCCAGGGTCTATGGTATCGTAGTAATCATATCTAAAGTGAGCCCGTCTCCGTGACCAACGAACTCAATTACACCACGCGCATGGCCGTTCTGCTCGGCTGCGACGTACTGCTGACTGCACTGATTGCCTATACTCCGCTCGAGTTGAGCCCGGTACGGGTGCTCGTAGCGGTGATCCAGCTTGCCTTCATGGCAGCCACTATGGCCCTGGTGGCCCAGTGGGTGCTGGAAGACTACTAAACGAAACTCGGTATCGCCAGATAGAGGCCCCATCCGATCAGGCCGATAACGGCCGCGACGATCAGGACGGCATACTCGACCTTGCGGTCGATGGCGAAGTGGTCCTTTTGGGCAATAATGATGCCCAGGATTCCACCGATCGGCACGATAGGCATGCCGTCGACCTTAATCCAGATGGTGCCGAGCACAAAGTAGATTAGGATCTTTAGGAAATAGACATTGTCGGTCTCAATGAGGGCCGACTTTTTGGATTTACTCATGGCTA
>JAQZBT010000033.1 GCA_029237755.1 Candidatus Saccharimonadota bacterium | reverse complement strand
AGAGGTCGGCCTGTTACTATCCATGGTAAAGCACCCACCTCAGACGTTCAACACGCTTATGTCCAAAACGTTAGCAAAAACTCACCTTTCGTGACATCATGGCCGATGGGAACCTCTCTCAATAGATTGGAGGTGGCTTCAGATGGCCGCCAAACGTTTACCACCAGAGGCCACCGGGGCCTTTGACACCAAGGGAGCTGTAGTGCCGTGGACGACCTTCGGCATCATCATCTTCCATATCATGGCGGTCGCCGTCGTGATCTACGAGATACCTCGACTGCCGGAGATCCTCAGCGCCAAGCTGATCATCGTCACGGTGCTGAGCATCCTATTGCCGATCGGCGGCATCACCTGGACGTTCCACCGCGGCGTGGCGCACGTGGCCTTCAAGTGGGCCGACAACAAGCGGGCCACGGTCATGAGGGCGATAGGTCTGGCCTTCGGCACCATGGCCTTCCAGAAGGGCCCGATCAACTGGGCCTACATGCACATCGTCCATCACAAGTTTGTCGACCAAGTAAAGCGCTTCTTCGACAACGTTGGCCGCTTGGTGAAGACCACGTCGCTGGACCCGCACTCGATGCTGCGCTATGCCAAGTGGAGCAAGAAGCACCAGGAATACCGTCCCACGCTGCGCGGCTTCATGTACGCGCACGTCTTCTGCTACTTCTTCAGGTTCATCGCGCCGCCGAAGAACGGCGCCGATTACGTGGAAGAGGAGGAGAAAGCCTTCCGTGAGGCACCACCTGGAGAAGAGTGGGAAGCCCGGCTGAAAGTTCGCAAGACCCATTGGGTCGGCGATCTCGAAGACGACCGGATGCTGCGCTTCTTCGAGCGCTTCTATTTCGGCTTCGTCGGGCTGCGCATCCTGATCGTCACGTTGATCTGTGGCTGGGATGGCTTCCTCATCGCGGGAATCCTCGGCGTCGTAGTGATCTGGAACATCACCTTCTGCATCAACAGTGTTGCCCACATGTGGGGCGACGCGTTGGAGTCGATCGGTGAGAAGGTCAACATGAAGCTGATCACAGGACGTTCCAAGAACGTCTTTGGGTTCATCTTCGCCTTCATTGGCGAGCATCGCCACTTCAACCACCACCTGCTCGCGAGCTGCGCTGCTCACGGCTGGACATGGAAAGAGGTGGACCTCACCAAGTACTGGATCTGGCTCATGGAGAAGCTGGGCATTCACACCAACGTCAAGTGGATGCGCGACAAGCGCAAGAAATTCCTGGCCGATGAAGCCGAGTACCAGCGGCTGAAGAAGCTGGAAAACCACGACGACATGTCTATGGCGGCCTAGCCCGTCCCCTTGGCCATCTGGTCAAAGCCCCGTTCCCACAGCGTGCACGGAGGGACTCCCCGAGTCCTTCCGTGCACCGGAACAGCACTTATTTGTTATGCTTGAGTCCATGACCGGACGCACTCACGACACCGCGGCGATTACTTTTCTGGCAATCGCACTAATCTTCTACCCGGTGGACAAGGGCATCACCCTGGCCACCGCCCTGGTCGCTATCCTGGCGAACCAGATCGGCGGACTCGCTCCCGACATCGACCAGCCCACCGCGCCGTTCTGGCGCAACCTGCCCATCTTCCGCATATTCGGCCGCTTTGGAGCCAAATTGCTCGGCGGTCACCGCTTTCTGACGCACTCCCTACTAGGCGCCGCGCTCGTTGGCTATGCTGCCCACTGGCTGCTCAAGTTCCTCCAGCCCATCATGCCCACCGTCGACGCCTATCTCGTCTGGTGGGCCTTTATGATCGGCATCATCTCGCACCTCATCATGGATACCTTCACCAAAGAAGGCGTGCCGTGGTTCTTGCCCTTGCCGTTTAAGCTCGGTATCCCGCCCCTGCGCTCGCTCCGACTCACGACCGGCAAGTGGGTCGAGAACCTGGTCGTCTTTCCCTTGCTCATCGTGCTCTTGTTTCTCATCGTCGGGGCCTACTACAACGAGATCGTGAGTTTCATTCACACTGAAGTGAAGCGCTAAATTCCCCTATACTGGGGAACATGATTACCTTCACCAAAATCTCCTCGACCGATCCCGTCGCAAAATTTATCGCGGCCGCTCTCACCAAACGCTTATCTAAAGGCAAGCGCGTGCTCTGGCTGGTGTGCGGTGGCTCGTCCATCGCCATCGCCGCTGAAGTCTCCCAGCTCCTCAAGGGCCAGGACCTCAGCAAACTTGCAGTCACTCTGACCGACGAACGTTACGGCGACGTCGGCCACCCCGACTCCAACTGGCGCCAACTCGCCGAAGCCGGTTTTGAACTTCCCGGCGCCCGGCTGCGCCCGGTGCTTAGTGGAGCTTCCCTCGATGCTACCGTCGCAAACTTTGCTGACATCCTGGAAGAAGAGCTCGACCGGGCCGACTACCGCCTGGGCTTCTTCGGTATCGGCGCCGACGGCCACACCGCCGGTATGCTGCCGGGAAGTCCGGCCGTCGAAGCCGACGACCTGGCCGCCGGTTACGACGCGGGCAACTTCATCCGCCTCACAATGACTATCCCGGCCATTGAAGCTCTCGACGAAGCCGTGGTATATGCTGTAGGTGAAGCCAAATGGCCGGTGTTGGATCAGCTCGACGAAGAGCTGGATTTGGACGTCCAGCCGGCCCAAGCCCTCAAGGAAGTCGAAACATTAACGGTCTTCAATGACCACAAGGGAGAAGCAGCATGAAGCTTGGCATGATCGGTCTCGGCAAGATGGGTAAGCAGGTCGCTCAGCGCCTGCTCGCCGATAAGCACGAAGTCGTCCTCATCTCCAGCAAGCCCGAAACCCTCGAAGAGGCCAAAGGCTGGGGTGCCCAAATCGCCACCGACCGTAAGGACCTGGTCAAGAAGCTCGGCAAGGACCCGATTGTCTGGATCATGATTCCGTCCGACGTCGTCGAAGAGGAGATCGCCGGACTCACCGACCTTATCCAGGAGGCCGGGGGTGGCACCATCGTCGACGCCGGCAACTCCGACTACCGCCAGACCCGTCGTCGCGCCGGCCTGGCTGCCGAACGCGGTGTCATCCTCATCGACTCCGGCACCTCGGGCGGCATCCACGGCCTCGCCAACGGCTTCTCCATGATGATCGGCGGCGACAAGCCTACCGTCGACCGTCTCCAGCCGATCTTCGTGTCGCTTGCCCAACCCGGCGGCTGGGGCTACTTTGGTCCCGCCGGCGCCGGTCACTTCACCAAGATGGTCCACAACGCCATCGAGTACGGCATCATGGAGTCCTACGCCGAAGGCTACCGCTTGCTCAAAGAGTCCGGTGACTACCCGACCCTCGACCTGGCCCTTGCCGCCTCCGTCTGGCAACACGGCTCCATCATAGAGTCGAGCCTCAACGGCCTGACCGGTGAGATCCTCCGTTCCAACCCCAACCTCGACGGTATCGACGGTTACGTCGCCGAATCCGGCGAGGCCAAGTGGACCCTGGAGCGCGCCCAAGAACTCGGCATGCCGCTGCCCTCCATCCAGGCGTCCTTCGACGTGCGCGTCCAGTCACAGCAGGGGAAGACTCACTTTGGCACCAAGTTGCTCGCCGCTATGCGCAATGCCTTTGGTGGGCACGCCATCAACAAGCAATGACCACTCCGCCGCTGACCTCGGGCATCCTGGTGATATTTGGTATCACCGGGGACCTGGTGCGCAAAAAGCTGCTGCCGGCGCTCTACTACCTCGCCGGCGAAAACCTGCTTCCTGAGCAGTTTGAGATCGTCGGCCTGACCCGCCGTGGTACGCGCGTCGAGGACCTGCTCGACGGTCTGCAGCAGGAACTGCGCGAGCGGGGTGAGCCGGCCGATCACGGCACATTTAAGCGGCTCGGCAGCATCATGCGCGTCGTGACGATGGACATGACACGCGCCCAGTCCTTTGCGGACCTCAAGGCTACCCTCGACGGCATCGAAACCGAGCGGGGCACTTGCCTCAACCGGCTCTTCTACCTCTCCATACCGCCCCACACCTACGGTCCCGTCATCGATTTCATGGGCGACTCGAAGCTCGGCTCCGGTTGCCAGCACGGCACCGCCGACAGCCGCATCATGGTCGAGAAACCCTTCGGCTACGACCTCGAGTCAGCTCAGGAACTCATCACCCGCATCAAGCGCAGCTTCACCGAGCGCCAGATCTACCGCATCGACCACTACCTGGCCAAGGAAACCGCCCAAAATATCCTCACCTTCCGCCAGTCCAACCCCCTCTTCCAGGCCGTCTGGGGCAGCCGCCATATCAGCCACATCGTCGTCAACGCGGCCGAAGCCATCGGCATCGAGGGCCGTGCTTCGTTTTACGAACCAACCGGCGCCCTGCGCGACCTGATCCAAAGCCACCTTTTGCAGGTGCTCACCCTTGTTACGATGGAGCTCCCGGACAAGCCGACCTCCGCTAACGTTCATCAGGAGAAACTCAAACTCCTGCAATCGATCAAACCCATCAAGCCCAACGAGGTCGCAACGCGCACTGTGCGGGGACAGTACAAAGGTTACCGTGACGAAGCCGAAAATCCGGACTCCATTACCGAGACTTTCGCCCGGATTGAGGTAGAGATTGATAACGACCGCTGGCGGGGTGTACCGGTGCTCGTGCAGGCCGGCAAGCGCCTGGCTCGCAAGGACACCAGCATCGCCATCGGCTTCGGTGACCCGGCCGCCCGTCACAATATCGCCAACACTCTCGTCTTCCGGCTCCAGCCCGATGAGGGCATCAGTATCGACCTGGTCGCCAAAAAGCCCGGCTTCAACGACGACGCCGAGCGGGTAGAGATGACCTTCGATTACCACAACGCCTTTGGCGAAGGCATCCACCCCGACGCCTACGAGCGCGTCCTGATGGACGGCATCCGCGGCGACCAGACGCTCTTCGCTACCAGCGACGAGGTCTTGGCCTCCTGGCGCATCGTCGACTCCATTGTTCACGAATGGGCCAAAGGGGGAGACGACCTCATCATCTACGAACCCGGACTGGCGCCCGCCTAGGGTTGTTGGCTGCCCGGCAGACGCCGGACGGCGTAGCTCAGTATCACCGGCGCCATTACCGACGTTACGACTGCCATCAAAACTATGATGGTATACATTTCCGTGTTGATCACGCCGAGTCGCAGACCCACGCTGGCGATAACGATCTCAACCACGCCTCGGGCATTCATAGCTGCTCCGATCGCTATCGATTCCCAGTTGCCCAGTCCGCTCAGCCGCGCGCCCAGGTAGGCGCCGGCCATCTTGCCGATGATTGCCAACGCAATCACCAGTATCGCCACCCCCAACACGACAGGCGTGCCCAGGGCCGTAATGTCAACGCGCAGTCCCACAATGGCAAAGAACAGCGGCGCGAGCAGGTAGTTGACCAGCGGCAGTTCGGTGCGCTTGAACTTGGGATCTGTCCCGATCAAGATTCCGCAGACGAAAGCGCCAAACACCGCTTCCAGCCCCAGCGCGTGTGTCAGGGCTGCCGACCCGATGATCAGCACCGCCATGGCCATGACCGTCGTCCCGCTCTCGCCCGTGCGCCGCGCCGTCGCCAGTGCCCAGCGCACGATATAGCGACCCACTGTCAGCATGAAGGCCAGGAACAGCACCAGCACGATTATCGGCCTCGCAAAGTCACCCGCTTGGACCTCGCCTGCCACCACGACTGCCGAGATGACCGACAGCAACAGCCAGCCGACAATGTCATCGATCATCGCCGACGACACGGTCAGTTGGCCGATGCGGTGTCCGAGCAGCCGCATGTCCGTGAGGGTTTTTACTATCACGGGTATCGCCGTCACGCATAGCGCAATGCCCAGGAACATGGCGAATATATTGCGGCTAATACCGTCAGGTACGAATGTCTCCGGCAATAACCAGCCCGCTCCGAATCCGAGCGCAAATGGCAGTATAGCCGCCAGCACACTGATGCGTGCCACCGCCTTGCTCTGCTGCCGCATCAGCCCCAAATTTAGCTCGATGCCACTTAGCCCCACCAGCAATAGCACACCCAATAGGCCCACGGCATCGAGCAGGTGGAACTGCTCGGCATGTTGAGGGACGACGTACTGGGCCAGTCCCGGCGCAATGTTACCGAGGATCGATGGGCCCAATAACAGACCGGCCGTAAGCTCGCCTACAACCGCCGGCAGATGGTAGTGCCGTGCCAGTGAGCCCAGCAAAAGAGCGCCGCATAGCAGCAGCGCCACTTGGACAAGGAATGCTAATAAAGTCGGACCGCCCAGCAGTTGCGGGGCGATATCACTGGATGCAAAAGCCAGATTATTCACCTAGCAACTATACCTCCTGGAAACGGAAATCCCCACCTGCTGCAGCAAGGGGAGGAGATCCGCCTTTCGGACGCTGTTACAGATGGGGTTTGACCCTTGAGGGTCAGGCTGCGACGGGTCGCAACTGGTTGCCGTACCTCTGGTAGAAACGGTTGGACAGAGGCCGGCAGTAGTCGGGTCGAGGGACGAGGACGCCACTTGGCTTGGGCTTTCTCAAGAAGCGTTTCGTCCACTTGATGTCAACTACTTCGGCTACTCCCCGTACATCCTTGACTTCGTCGCCGTACTGCACGTGCAGTGCTTCGAGGGCAACCCTCACGGCAGCGTCGGCCAGCGAATACAGCTGGCCTGGGTCAGCGGGATCGTACAGCCCCTCGTGTTCTCCACCCGAGGCAGTCAGGAAGCGGACCTTGCCGCAGTCCATGTGCACTCGAATCACCAGAGTCTCGTACGGGTGTACACCCCAGGCATCGGTGATCTGTCCCAGGGCCGAGTCGCGGTCGCGTTCAGTGAAGATTGCAGTCCCGGCACCGGCCATGGCAATTCCGAATCCGCCGCCATACTTCAAGATGGTTTTGGCTCGGTTGAGTACCAACCGCCACTCGATGCAGCCTAAGTGGCATACTCTCGGTCGGACTCCTTTAGGTAGCTTTCCCAAGATGGGACGCCCCTTTCGTAGATCGGTCGGATGAGTGCTAGCAGATCGGCTCGTGCACCGCCAGCGGCATGATCCGGTTGTCGGCCGAGATGACGAGCGTCGTGACCGGCAGTTCCTGAGTCCGTACCGCGCCCGAGGAGCGCAGCATGAACCGCAGGCTGCCAATCCCGCGCCACAGGTGGTTGTTGCGCCGGTTGCCCAGTTCACCGGGGGTGAGCTTGAAGACACGGCGCCGCCTGGTGCTGCGGTCCCACACCTTCGAGGTGTAGTGCCGTGCCAGATGCGTGCAGCCGTCGTGGCAGACGATCACCAGGTCCTGGCGGCTTCCGAGCTTCTTCAGGATCCTCGACGGACCGAAGGTGCTCATCACCGCGAGCTCCGGAGAGCGCACCCTGTGCACGTTCTGAGCGGGGTAGAGCTCGAGCAGTGCGGCCTCCTGGGCGGAGGTCAGCTCGTCGCAGACGACCAGCAGCGCACCTGGCTGCGACGTCTCAACGGAATCGGTCTCACTGCGGGCAGCGAGGGGCGTAGCGGTTTGGACCATTGTGGTCACGTAGATCACCCTTCCAGGCGACTAGGGGATGTGGGGAGCGACTTTTGACACCAACCGTAGTTGGTCAATACTGTCATCAGCCGCGGACAATTATAGTCCTAAGCACTTTATCTGTACAGTCTAAAATGGGTTGACGTTATCTGGGGGCGGTTACTGCATCCAACAAATCCTGCCCAATGGCAAGACCCAGCTCCCGGGCTGCGCTGCGCCTCTGGATTACCAGCTCCACGAACCGTCGCTCCCCGAAGCCGGAACTACCAATTACCAGTGCGGTCTCTCCATCCGGCACGTCCGCCAACCGCTGGTAGCAGGTCGCCTCGTGTCCGCCGGCCACGGCCAGGCGTCGCCCCTCATCAAAACCAATCTCCTCTGGCAGCCGAGTCGTCTTGGCATTCCCGAAGTTATCGATGTACCAGATCTTCCCTTGTACGTCGGGCAGCTCATCGAGACTCTGAGTCACCGCCGGCACGCCGCGCCCTTCATGGACCCACTTCGCTACCCGGGGCAGGAACTCCAGGCTGCGAAATTGCGTGTTGGTGATCTGCTCTGCCGTTTCGGGGGTAATCTCGCCCCAGTGCACAGCCGCCTTCACCACGTGCGGAATATCCAGCAGCTGTACCTCGCTCACCAACCCCAGGTCGCGCACCAGACTCAGTGCCGCACCTTCGTAAGTGCTCGCAACCAACTTGTCGCCCACGCGAAACCAGCAAAACGGCGTCCCGTTGGGCCACTTCTTACGCCCGTGTCCACCTCGGGAAGCCACATTCACTAACACAACCGTCTCGCCGAGGGCCGCGTCCAGCGCATCCACCAGGTGCCCCGCCGCCTGCAGTCCGGCAGATTCCAGGTCGCTGGTCGGCGCATGCACTCCTGTAAAGGCGGGGCTGACGCCAAACAGGCTCATGAATCGCGCCTGTTGCCGTA
>JAQZBT010000032.1 GCA_029237755.1 Candidatus Saccharimonadota bacterium | reverse complement strand
CTCGACGCAGTACCTTGTGTCAGGCTTCCTCGGGACCAAAAACTACATGAAGCCCGGCCAGGTCTACGACTTCACCAAGGCCGGCCACGACGTGGCCGCGCACACCTTCGACCACCGCGACCTTACCCGGCTCTCGGACAAGGACCTCGAGATGCAGCTCGACCTGCCCAAGACCGGCCTCAGCAAGTGCTATGGCGAGGTCACCGACTTTGCCGCCCCTTACGGCAACTTCGATATCCGCACTACCACTCAGACCAAAGCGCGTTATGAGACTTCCCGATCCACTACAGTGGGCTTCAATACCGCCGACCTCTTCAATCCGTACGAGCTGAAGGTCCAGAACGTCCGTAAAGACACCACTCCCACCGAGATCCAAGCCTGGCTCGACACCGCCAAGCAGACCAAAACCTGGCTGATCCTGGTCTACCACCAGGTCGACGACTCTGACGGCGAGTTTGCCCGCAAACCGGCCGACTTTGAAAACGACATCAAGGCCATCGTCGCCTCGGGCGTCAGCGTCAAGACCGTGCACGACGCCTACGCCGGTATCAAGCCTCAGCTTAAGCAGTAAATGGCTTGACCGAAGCAAAATCGATGCGCTAAGATTTAGTATCTCGTGAATATTTACAAAGGGGCCCGGGCCGATACCCGCGGCCCCTTTTTATCTGCAAGAGGGGAGTATGCCGATTCACACGCGCGAGCGCCGCAAGCTAGCCTTGATCATCCCGGCCCACAACGAGCAGATGGTGGTAGGTGACACGATCCGGTCGGCCATTAGGGCCGGGCAGTCGCCCGATGATATCTACGTGGTCTCAGACGGCTCGACCGACTGGACAGTTGAGCTCGCCTACCTGGTGCTGCCCGACGGCCACGTTCTCGACCAACCCCAGATGGGCAAAGCCATGGCTATGGCCAACGGTATCCTCAACTTTGGACTGGTCCAGCGCTACGAGTGGATCCACATCGCCGACGCCGATGGTGTCTTTGCCGACGGTTACTTCGACGAACTACGCCGTCGTCTCTCGCCCAAATTTGTCGCCGCGACCGGTCACTTGCAGAGCCTCAAAGGCGGGTGGATCGCCAAATACCGCGTCTTCGAATACACAATGGGCCTGGAGGTGATGCGCCGCATCCAATCGCTCCTCGGGACGATCCCGGTTATTCCGGGCGCCACCTGTATCTTGCGTACCGACATTGTCGAGCATCTCGACTTCCTGCACCCCTCGCTCACGGAGGACATGGACCTCACGCTGCAGATCCACCGCCGCAAGCTGGGCAAAATTGCCTACATCCCTCAAGCCAAAGCTCTCACCCAGGATCCCAAGGACTTCGCCGACTACCACCGCCAGATTCTGCGCTGGTACCGCGGTGGCTGGCAGATGATCCGCCGCCACGGCATCGGCCGCCGCGCCGGCCGTATCGACGCCTACATGGGCTTCATGGTGCTCGAAGAGATTGTCCTGCTGATGCAGGTGACTCTGCTGCCCATCTACTGCATCGCTATCGGCAACTATGTCCCCATGGCCACTATGTTTCTGGTGGACCTGGCAGCCGTCCTGGGTATTACACTCTGGGCTGCCTGGCTCAACCGGCGGCCGGACATCATAGCGGCTTTTCCGTTGTATTACGTTTTGCGCTTTGTTAACCTATATACCTTCTTCAGGGCCTGGTTCGAAATCGTCGTCTTGCGGAAGTTTGGCTCGGATGCCCCGGGTTGGACCACCGAAGGACGCCGATACCGTATCGCGCCGGAAGCGCTAGGTGTAGCAAATAAGTAATCGTAGGAGAGTCGAGCGATGTATTCACACGGACGAGTCCTGAGCGTCGCAACCTCGGCTGGGACGGTGACGGCGGTCACCGCCATGCCCAATACCGGTATGGAATCTACAGTTCAGATCGCAGTCGCCGCGGCGGCCGGCTTGCTGGTCTGGGCCGGTATCTATATCGCCCAATCGATGTTTAGTAAGCATTAGGCTGGCTTGGCCCGGGCGTTCCGGGCGGCGGCTCCGTTACTGCTTTTAGTGTGCCTTAGCGCAAGCAGCAACACTTGCGACGAAGCGTACGGGGAAGGGGGGAATAAAGCAGAACGGTTGGCTACGGAGTAAGTGTTGCTGCTGTTTATCTGGTGTAGAATGGGAGATAAGCATAAGGCTTATACATGCCCGCGAAGCGTCAGAAAAAGACACTCATACGCCACCACGTCAAACACTGGCTGGTACCGCACAAGCACAATGACCATCGTCCCCATCTCATTCGGACCCATGGCCTGGCTGTCTTGGCGTTGCTGGTGTTGGGCGTGCATGCCTCGGCTTATGCGCTGACATCGGCACCGACACCTCTCACCACGGGAAGTGTGCTTGGTTACGCCACCAACATCACCCCGATCGATCTCTTCAATCTGACCAACCAGGAGCGTACCAGCCGGGGTCTTCCCGCCTTCACCCTCAACGCCAAGCTCAACAACGCCGCCTATCTCAAGGGCCAAAACATGTTTGCCGAGAATTACTGGGCTCACGTCTCGCCCTCCGGTAAACAGCCCTGGTACTGGTTTACCCAGGCGGGCTACGCTTACTCCTACGCCGGGGAGAACCTGGCCAAGGACTTTGCCACGTCTGCCGGTACCGTGGCCGGCTGGATGGCCTCGCCCGGACACCAGGCCAACATCCTCAACGCTCACTACACCGAGGTTGGCTTCTCCGTCCAGGACGGAACCCTGGTCGGCGGACAGACGACCCTGGTAGTCGCTCACTACGCATTGCCCGCCACTCCCTCGACGCCTGCACCGGCCGCAGCCGCCACGCCCAAGCCCGCCGTCAAATCCAACATCGCAGCTACTCCGACCCCCGTGGCCACAGCGACGCGCACGCCCGAGCTCTCGCCCTCGCCTAGCCCGACCGCTACCCCGACGGACTCACCCGTGCCTCCCGACATCAGCGGCACCGTCGAACCTGCCCCGCCACCGCAGAACTACGGTCTGTTTAAGCCCCTATCGATTGGCGAAACTCTCGGCTGGAGCACCAAAGTGACCATCGGCCTACTGTTCTTACTGTTCATCATCTATGTCTGGACCCACCTCACGGTCTGGCGCAAAGGCCTGGCGCGCTGGCGCAGTACTCACTACCGCCTCTACGCGTCCGGTCAGGTTAGTGGACTCGCCATCGCCATCACCATGCTGGCCACATCGGGCTTCGGTAAGGTAGGATAGCTCCTACCATGGCACACAAAGACGGCACCCCCACCCCCTACGGGTTCGATCTCGATGAGGGCGAGGAGATCACCCGTATCATCAAGCGGCACCCAATGACGCTCTTGCCGTCCTGGCTGACTGCCGCCACCCTCACTTCGGCTGCCGCTCTGCTCACCTACGTGAGCGGACGTTACCCGGACGTCTTTCCGATTCCGGGCACTATGGTCCTGGCACTAGCCTTTCTGATGGTCATGCTGGCGGTTATCTTCATCTGGGTCGGCCTGGTCAACTACCGCGGCAATGTACTTATCTTCACCAACATCCACCTCGTTATGGCCGAACAGCACGGACTCTTTAGCCACCGTGTATCCCAGGTCCACTTCACGCGCATCCAGGATGTAACGGGCCACAAGCACGGTATCGTCCAGGCTCTATTCGGCTACGGTGTCGTCGAAATCCAGTCGGCCGGTGAGAAGACCCGCTTCATCTTCACCGGAGCACCTCATCCCCAGCAAATAGCAGACGACGCTCTGGAAATCCATGAGCGCCGTCTGAAAGAACTTGGGATGAACGAAACAGGCTAGTTCTGCCACTCCGCGATGGCTTGTCTGGTGGTCACAATACCCAATCCTGAGTTCTTCACTGCGTTCATCTGTGCGTCCAGTTGCGCCTGGGTGACAGTGTAGGTAGCGTCGCTGCCATATGTGGGCGCATTGGCTACTTCGTGGTAGACCAGGATCAGCCATGACTTGTCCTGAGCTGCTTGGGCCAACCAACCTTGGACTTGGGCGAGCGTGGTCGTGTTCAGGACATTCTGCACCTTCAGACCGTTCTTGTTTAGCGTGGCCTTGTAGTTGTAACCCGGCTGCACGGTCCGCTGGGTGTCGTAGTACTGGGCTGCTAGGCTCACCGTCGAGGCGTTGTGGTCACCATATGGCCAGGCGTGGTCTAGTACTGGCTGACCGGTGAGGTTGCGCAGGGTTGTCTGGCATCCGGCGAGCTCTTGCTGAAGCTGCGTTTGTGATATCTGGGTCGAGCGGGGGTGCGTGTTGGTATGGCCGGCGATAGAGTGCCCGGCGTTACCGACTGCCTGCACCTGGGCGGCCGTCATGTACTGCGGGTTTTCGGTGAAGGTACCACAGATGATGTAGAAGGTGGCCGGGATAGCGTACTTGGACAAGACGGGCAGTGCGTTGGTGTACTGGTTCGTCCAGCCATCGTCGAAGTGGACCGACACTAGGCCGCGGCTGGTCGTGCCGCCACCGCCGCCGGCTCCGCCCACCAGGGCGAGTGCGAAGTCATCTGTGCTGAGCGTTCCGTTGGTGGCGATGACGTGGAAGATAGTCACCTTGGCGGCGTTGGCGGGGAGGGTGAATTGCTTCTTGAATTGGGCCCAGGTGGCGGAAGGACTAGCGGTGCCAAGCCACTTGTACTGCGTAGTACCGTCGGACAGGGTGATGGCCGCGGTGAAATCTGTAGCAACGTTCGACTGGTACCAGTCTGACGCTTCGTAAGTAGCGCCGCCGGTCACGGTCTGCGGAGCGAAGTACCACTTGGCGTCACCGCTGGTGCGATTGGCCATAGTGACCTTCGCGCTGCGGCTGCCGGTATGGCCGGTGTTGGCGTATTCAAACGTCGGGGTATTGGTGCCCCACTTGCCGGAGGCCCAGCTGGCCGGTAAGGCGCCATTGGCCGTCTCGAGACCCGGGTTAGGTACGATGTTGCCGACTACGGGTGAAGGGCTGGTCGAGGGCGTAGGAGCGGGAGTAGTGGTGGGGGTAGGAGTGGCGGTGGGGACAGGCGTCGCGGTTGCGGTCGGGGCCGGAGTAGCGGACCCGTCAGTTGTGCCTAGAGTGAAGTTGTCGTACTTAAGAGAACCGTTCTTGTTGATGACGTGGAAGATCGTCACCTTGGCGGTGCCCGCCGGCGTCACGAAGTTGTACACGCCCTGCTTCCAGGTTGCGCTCGCAGCGGCAGTGCCCAGCCACTTGTATGTGGTTGCACCGGTGGTGCTGGTGTAGACCGCGTTGATCTCGGTCGGCACAGTCGACTGGTACCAGTTTGAGAAGGTGTAAGACGTGCCGGGCGAGACATTGACCGGCGCAAAGTACCACTTGGCGTCGCCGCTGACCCAGCCGCTCATATTAACGCCAAGGCAGTAGTTGCCGTCCTGGCAGCCGGTGTTCTGGTAGGAGAAGGCGGGGGTGTTGGTGCCGTACTTACTGCTCGTCCAGCCGGTCGGCACGTTGTTCGCGCTCGCCTCGACGGACGGGTTGGCGATCAGGTTCGGCCCAGCCGCATTGGCCATCAGAGAGTTAAGCCCTAGGCCCATTAGTAGGATTGCTATAACAGAAAACAAACGAAAACGACTGGAACTCCTCACGGCTGCTCCTCCCACATCTTTATTGAAACTCACTAATTGTACAGTCACACCACCTGACCGAATGTGTATCACCATACAATAAAATTTACTTATCACCAATAACTATGCAGCACTATGCCAAAAAACGGGGGTGGTGGGTAAAACTTATCAATCTGACGGCGGTACCGGTATAATCTTCTTATGCTTACGGCCCTGCTGCTCTTTTCGTCTACCTTTGCTCTGGAGGCTTCGATGTCCTTGGGCAAGCGCTACGTGGCGCAACGCCGCGAGACGGTGCTGGAAATGTGCTTCCTGGGCCTGACCTGGGGTCTCATATTGCTGTTGGTGACCTTGGCCTTCGGCGCGGACTTCCGAGTAACTGTAGCCTCGCTCCCGACTTTGGCCCTGCGCATCATCCTCGAAGCTGCGCTCATATTTGTACTCGCCGAAGCTACCGTGAAGGCCGACCGCACCACCATGGCCTTCCTGCGCCTGCTCACTATTCCGCTCCTGCTGGTGGTGGACGTTACGCTTGGCTACCACTTTTCAGCGCTGCAACTCGCCGGAGTCGGCCTGATGTTCTTCGCCCTCATGCTGGCCTTCCGCCACAACCCTCGCGGGCGCCGCGGCGCGCACCTCGCGGTGCTCAGCGCCATTCTGGCTGTTGGGACCATCTCGCTCTATAAGTACAACATTACCCACTTCAACTCGGTCGTCGGCGAGCAGACAGTCGGCCTCACGGTCTTATTGGTAGTCTTCTACGTCATGTCCGCACGCAAAGGCCGCTCGCCCCTGCGCCTGCTCACCCAATCCACCACCGGCACCCAGTCACTCGCCAACGGTGTCTCCATCGCTCTGGAGAGCTTTGCCATGGCTCTCGCGCCGGCCGCCATCGTCATTACCCTCAAGCGCAGCTTTGCTGTGGTCTGGGCGATCATCTTCGGTGGCACCTACTTCCACGAGCACTCGCTCGGCCGCAAGATGGCATCGGGTGGGCTGCTTAGCCTGAGCCTCGTCATGATTGCGAGCCCGCAGATCTTCCGTATCTAGACCCAATTGTAATCCCACCTGAAGCTCATCTAGCGCAACAGGCGTATAATACGGTTACTACGAGCGCCAACCAGGCCTCGTCCGAGCTCCCGAGAGGGGAGGTAAGATGAACCCGGTTCTGAGCAAACTCGTAGATACTGTCTGGTATCAGCCCAGCGATCCGTGGTGGGTCATTGTTCTCAAGACACTCATCATCGGCGGCTTTCTGGCTCTGATCTTTCTCAAAGGGATGAACAAGGTGAAGTTCGGCCACCGGGGAGTTCGTACCCGCGGCGAAGTCATCATTACCTACAAGAAAGACCAGATGGTCAAGCGCGGCGGTGAATGGTTCCAGGTTTACGCCGGTGAGGCCAAGGAATACAGGCCGTTGATCTATCCGGCCATTCCCTTCGCCCACAACATGCACTGCGAGTCAGTGCAGGTGCGCTTCCTGGAGCTGCCGCCGATCGTCCGGCCCGAGCCCTTGCAGGATCTGTCCATCCAACTGTTCTTTCAGTTGGTGAACCTCGATAAGGCAATAGTCAAGAACCTCGATTTCAAGGGCGCGCTCGTCAGCAACTGCGCGGCCGCTGTCACCAGGGCACTTAACGCCGGGGACTATGACGATCTGTCAGCCAGCCTACTGGGAGCCAAGCTCTCAGAGGTCGTGCTGGCAGACGAGGAGTTCAAGACTGAGGCCACCGCGCTGGGGGCAAGGTTGATACGACTCAATGTCGCCTCCGCCAACACCACCCCCGCCGCCCAACTGGCCAAATCCTTGAAGAAGGAAGGTGCCCTGTTGGATCCGGCTCTCGCGGCCATCCTGCTCGAGCGGCTGTCCGCAACTGCGACAGTTCAGGCGGAAGATGCGCCACAACTCTCTGTGTGGGCACGGCTGCGACGCCGGTTCGCCCAGACTGCATGAGCACAACCAACTGCCTCGTCCGGATTCGTCCGGGCGGGGCGTTGCTCTTGTATGGGCCTTAATAGCTAACCAAAAAAGAGGCCCGAAGGCCTCTTAGGAATAATTGCGTGTCTGGCTCCCCGAAGAAATCATCATCCGAGGCCGCCTGCACACTCATTGAAGCCCCATGTGGGCCTCTTTTGCGTTAAGGCCTATAATGGATAGAACGTATGAGCGAATTCAAACTCACAAGCAACTATTCCCCCGCCGGTGATCAGCCCAAAGCTATCGCCGGTCTAATCGAAGGCCTGACCCGCGGTGACCGCGAGCAGACCCTGCTTGGCGTGACCGGCTCCGGCAAGACCTTCACCATGGCCAACATCGTCCAGGAGCTCCAGCGTCCCACATTAGTGCTTTCCCACAACAAGACTCTGGCCGCTCAGCTCTACTCCGAGTTCAAGCAATTCTTTCCCGACAACGCCGTCCAGTACTTCGTCAGCTACTACGACTACTACCAGCCCGAGGCCTATATCCCGCGCTCGGACACCTTCATCGAAAAGGACTCCTCTATCAATGAGGAGATCGACCGTCTCCGCCACGCCGCTACCATGTCACTGCTGACGCGTCGCGACGTCCTGATCGTGGCCTCCGTCTCGTGCATCTACGGCCTCGGCAACGTCTCCGACTACACCACCATGACCGTCGACGTCTCGGTCGGCCAGACCCGCCTGCGTGACAAAATGATTCGCCAACTCACCGATATCCAATACCAGCGCAACGACATCGACTTTTCTCGCGGCAAGTTTCGGGTGCGCGGCGATGTCGTGGACGTCTTCCCGATCGGTGAAGAGGTCGCTTACCGGCTCGAGTTCTTCGGCGACGAGCTCGAACGCATTCGCCAGATCGACCCGCTCACCGGCGAGATGACCGGC
>JAQZBT010000119.1:2915-5091 GCA_029237755.1 Candidatus Saccharimonadota bacterium | reverse complement strand
TCCTCAAGACCATGGCTGTCAGCCTGGGCAAGGACCAGCTGTCAATCGACGACGTCAAAATCCTCGTCCACAAAGCCGGCCGCCTGCTCAGCCATGCCAGCAAGGATGGTGCCGCCGACCTCCTAACCGAACTGAAAGCCGCCCAGAAGGCTCTCGAGTCTGCCATGACCAAGCGCGAGACCGCCATCGAGCACCAGACCAACATCACCATCACCGGCCGCTCTCTGGAAATCGACTCCACCCATCAACACGACGCCACCGAGCGTGCCCGCCGCCACGTCGACGCCATCGAGGACCAGCTCGCCCCTTTGGTGGCCGCTGCCCGCGACACCCGCGCGCTGCAGGCCAAGCTATCTAAGCTCACATCCGCCCTTGAGACCGCCACCGCCAAACTCGACACCCAACGCGAAGCCATCCGCGACCTCACGGGACCCCAGGACGATCCGGCCGCTTTGGCGCGCGCCATGGCCGACGCCGACCGGGCTAAGTCTACTGTTACTGCCACCACCGCGGCGCTGGCAGCGACGGCTGCTGAGCTCAAAACTGCCCGCGCCGCTCTCGCCGCCGCTCCAGATCCCGGTCACCCCGCTCCCAAGCGGCCACTGCCCGAGCTGGCCGACCAGCTCGCCCGCGCCGAAGCTTCGCTCGAGGCCCACGCCGCTGTCGTCCGGGACCAGGCGGCCGAATACGAGTCCGTGCAGGACCGCACGACCGAGCTCACCACTCAGATCGCCGACCTCGAAGTCGCCCAAGCCGACCTGGAGCGGGTTATCGCCGAGCTCGACGAACAGATCCGCCTGCGCTTCAAGCAGAACTTCGCGAAGCTCGCTGACCAGTTCTCGGCCTACTTCCATCGGCTGTTCGGCGGCGGCACGGCAGCTCTCGAGCTCACCGAGACACCCGAAGGCTACGGTATCAACATTAAGGCTTCGCCCAAGGGCAAGCGTCTCAGTACCATCACCTCCCTGTCGGGCGGTGAGCGCGCGCTCGCCGGCGTCGCTCTGCTCGCCGCGATCCTGCGCGTCAATCCCAGCCCCTTCGTCGTCCTGGACGAGATCGATGCCGCCCTGGACG
Organism: Candidatus Saccharimonadota bacterium; assembly: GCA_029237755.1. Classification (GTDB taxonomy): domain Bacteria; phylum Patescibacteriota; class Saccharimonadia; order UBA4664; family UBA4664; genus JAQZBT01. The sequence continues at coordinate 4,017 of JAQZBT010000119.1, read as the reverse complement.
AGGCCAACTCCGGCCGCCTCGCTGGCATTCTCGACGAGCTCCAAGAGCAGTCTCAGCTCATCGTCATCACCCACAACCGCCAAACCATGCAGGCCGCCCGCGTGCTCTTCGGGGTGACCATCAACGAGCACCACGTCTCGCACCTGCTGTCTATGCGCCTCGAGGACGCGACCCAGCTGGCCGCACGATAGTCCCCGGCGATTAAGCATGAGCACCATGGCTTTTTCGCTCAAGATCGGAGCTTGACCTTTGACAAGCGCACCGGTAGCTTGTCGGATATGCCGAGTCGCAACGAAATCAAAGATATCGTGCCGGATTCTATCTATCACGCTTACAACCGCGGCGTTGAACGTCGCCGCATCTTCCTGGAAACCCGCGACTACCACCGCTTCCTGGCGCAACTTCGGCAAAGCCTGCATCGCGAGCCCTCAATCGAGCTACTCGCCTACTGTTTAATGCCGAACCATTTCCATCTCCTACTGCGTCAATCGGAAGGCCTGGGCATGAGCCGGTTCATGCAACGGGTGAGCATAGCCTACGTAATGTATTTCAACAAGAAATACCGGCGGGTCGGCCCACTGTTTCAGGGTAAGTACAAGGCGGCCAGCGTCATCGACCAACATCAGCTCATGGAAGCATCACGATACATCCACCTCAACCCCGAGCGCGCCGGCCTCGACTGGCACCAGCACGCCTACTCCAGCCGAAGACAATACTTGGGTGACCTCCCAGACGGCACGGTCAACCCGGCTCCGGTCCTCGACCTGTTTGACAAGCCTGAGGACTACTGGTATTACCTAAACCGGCGCCGAAACCCATTCCCGTCCTCAAGCTCCGATCTTGAGCGAAAAACTCGAGGCGCTTAAGCTACGGACCAGCATTGACACAGATACACAAAGATGGTAGAGTATTGCAGTTTATAGAGCCAAGACCTAAATGCAATACCTAACCAAATTGGCAGCCGCCACAGCCTTCATCGCCGCCTTCGCCGCTGCACCAGCCACAGCCGCCACCATCAACTACGACATGCCCGGACAGGACGTCCTCGAGGTTGACTGCTCCAAGCTCGACTACGCCAACCCGACCAACAACTTCAAGTTTG
>JAQZBT010000119.1:0-2886 GCA_029237755.1 Candidatus Saccharimonadota bacterium | reverse complement strand
CCCACCGCCGCCCGGGGCATCATGGCCCAGTGTGACGCCGCCGAGCACCCGCAGCGAAACCCGCAGGTACTCGCCGCCAACACCCAAGCCGCACCAGCCGCCCTGCCCAAAGTCGGCGCATCCGACCTTACGGCGCTCACTCTCGCCGCCGCCGCAGCTGCCCTGTTTTTCAAGCGCCGCCGTTAATCCCGTATAATCAGCTCCTGGCATTCGCCAGACCCTTCCCAACCGACCAACCGACCGAGGAGGCCGAGTTGCAAGAGTATATCCTGGCGCCGGGCGGTCTGTTTCTGAACGATTCCGACCTCGTGCGCAGCGTTAACGATCGCCTCTACCCCGTCATCTACCTGACCAGGCTGGCCGACCAGCTCGCCCGTACACCGCAAGTGGCGCGCTTAAAAAGAGTTTCCGTCCTTGGGCTGCTCGACGGCATGGTGGACCTCAACGCCTCGGCCAGCAAGTTCGAGCACAGCGTTGGTGTCTACTGGCTGACGGTCATCCTCACGCGGCTGAAGGAGTTGCGCGAATTCCGCGACCTGCTGACTGCCGCCAGCTTCGCTCACGATCTGGCCAGTCCGCCCTTCACGCACACGACCGAACCGGTCATGCGCGAAGTGCTCGGTCTCGATCACGAAGAGGCCCTGAGTCTGCCGTACTATCGCAGCTCCGAGTTTGCCGAAGTCATCGCGCAACACGGTCTCGATTACGAAGAGGTCATCGAGATCGCCCAAGGCCGCCATGATAACCGCCTCGTGGGCGAAGCTCTCGTCGGCCCGTTAGACCTCGATACGCTCGACGGCACGTGCCGGTACAGCCTGATGTGGCAGCCTGCACAGCTTGGCTTGCCTTACGACCCGAAGTTCATCGTGTTCTACTACGAACCGCGCGCTGGGCGTTGGCTTATACCGGACCAGGAAGACGAGCTCGAGATTCCGCCGCAGCACCTCCACCGCTTCATCTCCTGCCGCAGGGACGTCTTTGCCCGCATCCACGGCTCTCGCATTGCCGCCCCCGAGTCGCTCATCGGCCGGGCGCTCTACTTTGCAGCCATGAAGAGTGAACTCGACGAAGGATTCTTCAGGCTGACAGACGAACAGGCAGTCGAACATCTCCGACGGTGCAACCGCCGTTCCAAGTGGCTGATAGACCAGGCAGCCTTGGGCGAACGCTTCGATGATGCCGTGGGGATGGATTTTCCCACACCCACTCCTGAGCTGGCCGCGGTGCTGGCCCAGCCCTTGGGTACGCAGCTGCTGGCCGATCAGGTCGCATCTGAAGTCGGCCTTCCCCTGGCAGCCGTCACCATCCAGGCCGGCCGTAGCAAGCAGGTCAAGGACCTGTCCGGGATTCCGGTCCTCACCGAGGACGGTTCTCCCGCACGGCTGCCAAAGCCCGACCAAAGTTGGTATGTCCGGGCGTTTATCGCTCAGCGCTATCAGCCCTGGGCCACCGAGGTATCCGACGTGATCTACCGTCGGTTGGGAATCTAATTCGGCCGGAGAGGCTCCCGCAGTCTCTCCGGTTCGAACCCCAGCTCTTATCTGTTGACTTTATCCCTCAAAATAGGTAAACTCAGGTTCGTTGTAATCGCTTATTCAGGAACCACCCCTTGCTAGTTATTCGCCTCGCCCGTACGGGCCGTGCCAAGTACCCCACCTACCGCATCGTCGCCGCCGAGTCAGCTCGCGCCGCCACGGGCAAGTTTGTTGCGGTACTCGGCCACTACAACCCGCACACCAAGGAGTTGGTCATTAAGCGCGAAGAGGTGCAAAAGCACCTCGGTAACGGTGCCCAGCCGTCCAATACCGTCGTCAAGCTCCTGCAGCGCGAGAAGGTCGAGCTGCCCGCCTGGGTCAAGCTCAAGACCAAGGAGCCCAAGAAGGTTGACGCTCCCGCCGCCGAAGCCGCCGAAACCGAAGAGGTCACCGCCGACGAAGCTGCCGCCGACGCCGGCGAAGAGGCTCCCGCCATCGCTAACGAAGACGAGCGTGTCGCCGAAGTAGCCGAAGAGGCCGCCTCCGAAAACGTCACTCCCGACGCCGACGCCACCGAAACCGCCGAATCCGAAGAGGGCAAAGCCTAGCACTTTTTCCGGAATTTCATCCGGTAAAAATGCTATGATGTCCTAAACATCCATAATTCTGAGGAGTGGTGCATGCCGGACATGGATAAAGATTTCGTTGAATATGTAGTTAAGGCCCTCGTCTCTCATCCTGAAGATGTCCAAGTGAAGCGGTCGGTAGACGACATGGGCGTCCTATTGGAACTGGCTGTTAACCCGGAAGACATGGGCAAAGTCAACCTGAAGATCGTCGAGCCCGAAGGCGGCGAAGGACAGGTCGAAGGCGCCGTTGCTGCCGAAAAGAAAGACGACGTGAAATCGCCCGACTCCGATGCGGAAGCCGAAATGGTAGCGCGCACCAAGCGCGAGTTCGCCGATCTCGACGACCTGGACCTTTAGTGAATCCCGAAAACCTGCGCGAAATTGAGCGCGACATTGCCTCCGCGCTCATATTCAGTGCGGACGGCTACCTGCTCATGGGGCGCAAAGACCCGTCCAGCGGCGGCGTCTACCCCGACGCCTGGCATATCCCTGGCGGGGGAGTCGAGCCCGGCGAGTCGCTGAAACAAGCCGCCATTCGCGAAGTGGAACAGGAGGTCGGGTTGAAGTTGGAGCCCTCTCAGCTCAAACCGGTCGCAACCGGTACCGGAGCCACGGCCAAGACACTGCCATCCGGCGAGCGCGTCTGGTGCAAGATGACCTTCCACCGCTTCGTAGCCCATCTCAACCTCCCGAAAGATCAGCTCCAGCCCCGTCCCGGGGACGATCTGGTTGAGCTCGCCTGGTACTCACCTCAAGACCTGAAGCACGTTCAGCAGATCCCC
>JAQZBT010000031.1 GCA_029237755.1 Candidatus Saccharimonadota bacterium | reverse complement strand
CCTGCCTTTTCTCATGGCTGGGGCGGTAGGATTCGAACCTACGATCTCTTGAGCCAGAATCAAGCGCCTTACCACTTGGCCACGCCCCAATAATTCGGATTTCTAACCGCCATATGATACAAGAATTAGCCTTGAGCGGCAAGGATTCACAGTGTCCGGCCCATAAACAACTAGAGCTCTGAGCGGGGCAAGCCCCGCTCAGAGCAATTGGTTTAGGCGGCCAGCATTTGCTGGTACAGCGCCTTGTAGTCGCGAGCCATGCGCTCACTACTGAAGTTGCGGATAGCATGTTCGCGGCAGTCGGGCCGGCTGATGGTGTGCAGGCGGCGGACTGCGGCGAGCATTTCTTCCACGTCCTCGACGACGAAGCCTGTCCGGCCGTGCTCGACGATCTCGGGAACTGAGCCCCGGTTGAACCCGATGACGGGCGCGCCGCAGGCCATGGCCTCAATCATGACGAGGCCGAACGGCTCATTCCACGTGGCCGTGTGCAGCACTGCACGAGCCCCCATCATTAGCCGGTTGCGCCTGTGCTCGGTGACTTCGCCGAGCCAGGTTACCTTCCCGCGTTTGAGGCGCGGTTGGATATACTGGGCGAAGTAGGGGCGGTCCACCTCGGCGAGCTTAGCCGCAATCTTCAGCGGCATATTGAGCGCCTGCGCCACATCAATGGCTAGATGTGTCCCCTTCTCCTCGCTGATGCGACCGACAAACAGCAGGGAGCCGTCGTCGTCCGGGCCGAACGGGAAGTCCTCGAGGTCGAGCCCGTTGTAGACGGTCGTGGCGCTGTCCCTGACGTTCTTTGGGCCCAACGATTTCTGCGAATCGGAGATGGTGACAATGTGGGGCCCGGTGAGCTGCGCATACATCTGGCTGTTGAGCTCGGTGAAGGGCCCGTGCAGGGTCATGGCGACCGGTATTGGGGAGATCGCCGCGGTGGCTAACCCAAAGATTCCGGTGTGGTCGTGGATGAGACAAAACTTTCCGTTTTGGCCCATCTTGTAGGCTTTGCCGAGATTGAAGAGGGTGAGTTCGATCCAGGACAGGTCGAGTGGCCCGTCGTCCCGCATCGCTGGCACAGATACCAGCCGGGCGGTGGTCTTCGTACCCTTTCCGGCAAAGATTGTCGCGTTGTTCAACTTCCTGGCGAGGCAATCCACGACGCGTTCGGTACCGCTGTACCGACGGCGCGGAAGTCTCCAGGGGGCGCAGACTAGCGCAATATTTAAAGGATCGGGCATGGCAGCCACATTAACGCAACGCCCGAGGCCCCGCAAGTGAGCCCTAAGCTAATATCTGGCTATTCTACGACCCAGTAGCTGAATTCGTAGGGAGTGGAGTCGGCGCCGGTGGTATTAGTGAACGATCCGGCGGAGTCCGTGGCGCTCAGAGATAAGCATTGGCATAATTTTGGCTTGGTGATAGGATTCATACACCATAAGGGGGAGCGTGTGTGGCCAAGATTCTGTTTATTGATGATGTGCCCGAGATCCGTCTGTTGTACTCGACCGTTTTGAGCAAGAAAGGCCACGAAGTGATCGTGGCGGGCAGCGCCATGCAGGCTCTGCAATCGCTGCAGACGACCGAGTTTGATTACGTGTTCGTCGATATCAAGATCCCCGACTTTGACGGGTTCTGGTTCGTGAAGGAGTCGCACCTGGAGACGGAGCATCCAAAGACCAAAGTGGTGGTGCTCAGTAACAGCGAGTCACCGCAACACTTCCGGAAGGCGCGCGAGCTGGGTGTCGAAAATTACCTCGTGAAGATCGACTACAGTCCTTACGGTTTGGCGCAGATGATCAAGGCGCACCAGCTCTAGCTCGAACCGGTCTCGGAATTTGGCGCGTCGACAGGCTTGGATTCGGGCGAGCCATGCTCCCGCAGGAAGATCGAGAGGATGAGAAGAGCGCCGACAGCGAGAAACTCACTCTGCCAGTTTTGGAACGACTCAAACCAGAACTGCGATGAGGTGATGTATTGCCAGACCGAGATGAGCTCTGCGCCGTGTTGCGAGGCTTCGTCGTTGTAGGCGCCCGTGCCGCCAATGGCGTGCAGCGCAAAAGATGCCAGAAAAAGGGCCAGCAGCGCCAAACCGAGCGAGCGGGAGTAGAGCCGGCCGAGCAGGTCTTTGCGCGACGGGGCGGCGTCAACGGGGTCTGAACCCTCGAGTTTCTTGGAGTCGACGGCGCCTTTTTGGCGCAGTACGACTGTGAGAATCACCAGTGCCCACATCTGCAAGAATTCGCTCTCCCAGTTTTCAAAGACGGCTTCAACGAAGTTGCCGCTCGTCACGAACTCCCAGTAGCTGATGGCGGCTTTGCCGTGTTGGGCGAGCTCCTCGTTTTCGTGCAGCAAACCGGCGATGCTCAAGCCGATGAGGAAAATCAGGAACAGTCCGAGCATGACGATGGACAGAGAATTTTCTACCCAGAACTTTTTAAGTGCAGCCATAGCAGTGTCCTCCGGGATTACCCGGCCAGTTTGGCGCTAGCGCACGCGGTTTTCCATGGAAGAATTTCTAATTGGCTTTTTGGACTATATAGACGGCGCCGGCCCGGTCGTCTGAGACGAAGAGGTTGCCGGAGGCATCGAAGATCACGTCAACGGGGCGGCCGGCGGCGGTGCGGCCGGAGATGAAGCCGGTGATGAAGTCGCTCGAGCCGGTGACTTTGTCGCCGTCTACGCTCAGGCGCACGACCTTGTAGCCGTCAGGCACCGTGCGGTTCCAGGAGCCGTGGTAGGCCACCAGGAGGTCGCCTTGCTGGTTGTCCGCAAATTGCTTGGAGTTGATGAAGGCGAGACCAAGGGGAGCGTTGTGGGCGGGAACTTCATAGATGGGCGGCTCGGTACCGCGGCAGGGATCGGCGGCGTAGGTCTTTCGGTCGTAGTTGGTGTCATGGACGCGGTTGCCGTAGCAGATGGGCCAGCCGTAGTTCTTGCCCTCGCGAACGATTACCATCTCATCCGGCGGGATGTTGTCACCCAGGTTGTCGCGGCCCATCTCGGTGGCCCAGACCTCATTGGAGGTTGGGTTAATCGCCAGGAAGGGGGCGTTGCGCAGGCCGTCGGCGAAGATACGGGGGTTGCGGCCCTCGGAGTCGGAGACGAGCACGGTGGCGTAGCGTTCGTCGGCTTCGTCGCAGACGTTGCAGGTCGAGCCGACCGAGACGTAGAGTTTGCCGTCGGGGCCGAAGGTCAGGGTGCGGTTACCGTGGTTGCCGCCGGGTGTGGGGAGTTTGAAGAGGTCCTTTTCGAAGGTGGCGGTGAGGTTGGATTCGTTCCAGGCGTAGCGGCTGACCCGGCCTACCTCAGCCACGAAGAGCTTGCCCTGGTAGAAGGCCAGTCCGTGGGTACCCTGGCCACCGCGCACAACGACCTTGGCCTCGTCGGCGGCGCCGTCGCGGTTCTTGTCGGGCAGAGCCGTGACAGTGTTGGCGCCGGGATTACTCACTAGGAGCGTGCCGCCAGGCGAAAACTCCAGGTCCCGGGCGCGGCCCTGTGAGTCGGCGAAGACGTGCACGACGTAGCCGGCGGGTAGCGTCAGCGCCATATCGGGGGCGCGGCCGATAGAGATGGCGGTGGGCTCGGCTGATGCGGAGGGCGAGGCGGGCGGCTGGTAGGTAGACCCTGTCTCGCTTTGTCGTGATACCACCCAGGCGGCCGCGGTGATGCCGAGGCCGGCCACGATGGCCAGGATGATGGGGAGGCGGCGCGGGTACTTGGGCTTCATGAATTCATTTTAGCAGGCTGGGTTGTAAAGCGCGGCGGAGCCCTGTTACGCTAGAGTCAAGCGTAAGCAGTATGTTGACACGAGAAGAGAGGACAACGAGCATGGACCTCGTAGCCCCAGGCATTACCTGCGCAACGACGCGCCAGCACTATCCCTTGTCCGAAATGCGGACGGTCAGGATCATGCAGTTCGAAGGCGTTGACGCGGCCTATCTGTGGGTGACCTGCACCTGCGGCCAGTGGCACAATTTGCCCATCGGCCAGCTGGTCGACGAGGCCCGTGAGCTGCCAAGCGTTGAGATCTACTCCGCCGGTATTCCGGACTTGGAGTTGGTTCTCACTGGCGTGGTCGACATTCCGGTCGATTATGACCTGAACCGGCCATTGAGCCTGAAGGACCAGCGCCGCGCCGAATTCATGGCGTACCTGCTGAGTCAGCCAGACCGTGTCGCTCAGTTCGAAGAAGAACTGGCTGACATGCTGTCAGAAGCTGACGAACTGGTGATGAGCATGTTCTACGATCAGCTGCACAACGCCGCGGCCTGGAAGTGGGCCAACTGGCGCAAGCTTTTCAAGGCGTCCGCGTGACGTCACGATGTTTTCTTTTTTCAACCGCTGACGCGGTCCGTCCAGTTTCCTGCTTGAGGGAGGCAGGACCAGCCCCTGGTTAATACCCAGGGGTCTGGTATTTTTGGGCGGTACCGCAAAATTTTCCCTAACCCAAGCGGCAATTTTTCGGACAGCAAACAGACGCACCGGTTTGACTCAACCCATATACTGGCTCAGGGTCGCGGTATTCACACACAGCAATAACCAGTAGTACAACTCGAAGCAATACTCAGCGAACAGGAGTACAACATGGCAGGAACCTCGTCTGACCTCAAGGGTCAGCAGAGCGATCCGACCCAACTCTGGCGGGACCTCTTCAGCCAGATCAAGGACCAGGGCGACAAGATCGACACGACCAAGCTGCGCGATCAGCAGACCCAGATCACGCGGGCGTGCGACCAGATCGTCACCGACAGTGGTGCAACCGCCGAAGAGCTCGAGACCGCCGGTACCCACCGCGACCTCATGGGCTCGAAGCTCCCCGAGTGGGCGCAGAAGTCCCTCTCCAAGGTCCAGCACCTCGTCGAGCAGCCCCGCCAGTACGGCACCGACAAGGACCGTGTCGGCCAGGCGATCACCCGGCAGATGCAGACATTCAGCACCATCATGACTGGCGTGGGCCTGACCATGCCGGCCGAGGCCACCTCCGGCGCCTACGCCGGAACCGAAGAGACTGGGCGGCAGCGCCGCTAGTTCTCCACTGTGTGAAGACCCGCGAATTCCGAGAATCCCTGGGGTCGGTCCGTCGTCTGGCGGATCGACCTCGGGGTCGGCAGCAATTATCTAGAGCTTAAGAATGACTTTGGCTTCGATCTGGTCGCGACGGAGCAGTCCGAACGTACGCGAGTCGGTGGAGCGGCGCGGGTTGTCGCCCTCGACGAAGATGCCCTCGACGTTGACGTGGGAGACGCGTTTGATGAGAGGCCGGTCGCGGTTGGCGATCACGACGTCGCCTTTTTTGGGCTTAAACCAGCGCAGCCCGAGCAGCGTGTCGCCGGGCTGATAAGTGGGCAGCATGCTGTCGCCGGAGACGCGGTAGATGCCGAGGGGCCAGCTCATAGAGTTAGGCCGCCTTCTTGGCGAAGCGATCTTTATCGCGGCCGTAACATTTCTGCATGACCTGCTGGAAGGCCTGGTCCAGATCGATTTTCTGAGCGTTGGCGATACAGACGATGGCGAAGATGGCGTCAGCCAACTCTTCGCCGAGCATGTCCTCGCTCGAATCGGTGGTTTTCTTTGGCTTGGAGCCGAACCGGGCGTTGAGCTCACGGCCCACCTCGCCAACTTCTTCGGCCAGCCGCGTGAACTGCGACAGTGGCGGCCAGTAGGGTTCGGCCAAAGTCTGGGCCCAGTCGTCGACCTCTTTTTGAGCTTCAGCAAAGGCCATCGCTAGGCCTTCTTCAGCGTCGCGTCAAAGATGGCCGCGATCTCATCGATGAGCTCAAGTAGTTTTTCTCCGTCCTTGGGGTCGACCGAGTGTTTGGCCTCGCTCGCCTGCTTGGTGGCACGCCAGAACAGGTCGTGCAGGTTCGGGTGCTGCTCGAGGTGCTCGGGCTTGAAGTAGTCGGTCCAGAGGACCCAGAGGTGGCGCTTGACCAGCTCGGCCCGCTCGTCGCGGATAAAGAGTGAGCGGGTGCGGAAGACGGGGTCGTCATTGGCCTGGTACTTTTTTGTGATCGCGAGCACGGACTGGGCTTCGATGCGAGCCTGGTTGGGATCGTAAATGCCGCAGGGCAGGTCGCAGTGCGCGTACACGGTCTTGGCGGGGAGAAGACGGGCAAGTTTCATGGCGGGGTCCTTTCGTTCTTTCCCATTGTAGCGCGGTAAACCGCTCATGCTATTGCGGATGGATGACGCTTACGTTTAAATGGATGTATGACTCTGGTGATGGATGGAGTTCGCCGGACAACGGTCGTACCGTTGCCCGCAATGTCTGTGCAGGCGATGCCGCGCATTAATGCCCGGCCCGCCGCAGCACAGCGTTATGTCGTCGGTATGGATGGAATCCGCCGGCCCGTTCCGCTGACTCCGCGCGATATGCTCGTGAATATGGAAGCCCCCGCGGTAGCGGCGGAGGCGCCGGTGGTGATGGCTGAGGCCGCTGCCCTGGCGACCCCGGCCTGGCGATTGCCGTCACTGCGCCTGCCCCAGATCGACTGGAAGCGGCCGGCGGTGGCGTTTAGCTTGATCGCGACGGCCGTGATGGTGTCGGCCTTTGGTTACCAGGCGATGAGCACACCCAAGTCGGTGGCCTCCACGACGGTGAGTGCGCCGGCACCGGTAAAGTCGGTCGCGCCGGCCGTAGCGCCGGCTCCGGTGAAGGAAGGTCTCCAGAAGTTGATCGATGACTTTGCCGCAGCCAACGGCGGCAGCTGGGGAATCGTGGTAAAGGATCTCAAGACAGGGCAGACCGCGAGCTACCAGCCCGACGCTCAGTTCACCAGCGCCAGCCTCTACAAACTGTTTGTCGCTCAGCGCATCTACCAGCGCATCGACATCGGCCAGCTGACATATGGATCTCCGGCCGGCGGCGGGACGGGCAAAAATGTTGAGCAGTGCTTGACCGTGATGATCAATATCTCCGATAACCCTTGCGGCCGGGCGTTGGGCACGATGGTGGGCTGGGGCAAGCAGAACCAGTCTCTCGAGCAGGAGGGCTATGTGACCACCGACCTGTCCACGCCGCAGAAGACGTCGGCTGCCGACGTGGCCCGCTTGTACGACCGGCTGTATGGTGGCACTCTATTGTCTCCCAACTCTTCGACGCGATTCATGGACCTGCTGAAGTCCCAGCGAGTGAACAATCGCTTACCGGTTGGTCTGCCCAGCGGCACCGTGATCGCCCACAAGACCGGCGATCTCGATGGCGTGACGCATGATGCGGGTATCGTGTTTGGACCCAAAACTGACTACCTGGTTGTGGTGACGAGCGGACCGTGGCAGGCGCCGGCGACGGCCGCCCCCAAGATGGCCAACCTTTCGCAGCAACTCTGGAATTTCTTCGAGAATTAGTAATGTTCTACTTCGCCTTCGGTTCCAACATGGATGCAGCCCAGATGGAGCGCCGATGCCCTGGCAGCGTGCCTGTCGGCCGCGCGCGGTTGGACGGCTACGCTTTGCAGTTTGATGGCCGGTCGAAGAAATGGAACGGCGCGGCGGCCAATGCCGTACGGAAGCCGGGCAGCTCTGTATGGGGCACTTTATATGAGGTCGCCCCGGCGCATCTGGATTCGCTGGACCGGTTCGAGGGCATCCAACTTGGTCTCTACCGCCGGGAGACAGTGAAAGTGGAGCGGCCAGGTTATGGAGTGGTCGAGGCGGTGGTCTACGTGCGCGATGCAGCGAAGGTTGGCGCTCCGAATGTGCGTTACCTGTACGCGATGGTGAAGGGCGCGGCCATGAGCGGATTGCCGATCGGATATATCGCCGGGATGGTGCGGACGGGCAGTAGGCTGTAGTATCGCTGGCATGAAGAAGCTTGTGCCTGAAGATGCAATGTTGATCCCGGACAACGCTCAGCGTGTCTTCACAGGGCAGATTTTTGAGGTGTGGCAATGGCCGCAGCGGCTGTACGACGGCTCGGATGCGACCTTTGAGATGTTAAAGCGGCCCGATACGGTGCAGGTTCTAGGCGTGGTTGATGATGAGCTACTGGTTCTGCACGACGAACAGCCCCACCGCGGAGTGAAGCTGAGCTTTCCCGGCGGCCGGGTTGATCCGGGAGAATCTATCGAGGAGGCGGCGAGGCGCGAGGCGCTCGAAGAGACGGGTTACGAGTTTAGGGAATGGCGACTGGTTGAAGTGGTTCAGCCACATAGCAAGATTGAATGGTTTGTGTACACTTTCGTCGCCTGGGATGTAGAGCGGTCTACCGACACGAACCACGATGCGGGAGAGAAGATTACCGTGGAGGCGAAACCGTTTGCCGAAGTTAAGAAGCTGGTGATGGACCGATCGGGATACTTGGCTGAGTCGGAGGCTCTGTTCTCTGATGCGAATGGTGTCGATGACCTGAGTCGGTTGCCAGAAGCCCGGGGCAAGTTGGTGGAACGGCCGGTTTAGCGAGTCTTCTCGAGCGCCTTCTCACGGCGCCATTTTTCGATCTCAGCGTGGTGGCCGTTGAGGAGGACATCGGGGACCTTTTCGCCGCGGAACTCGGCGGGCCGGGTGTAGTGCGGGTACTCGAGCAGACCGGGTTCGGAGAACGATTCGTCGTGGGCCGACTGCTCGCCGCCGAGCACGCCGGGAATAAGGCGGATGACGGCGTCGGCGATGACCATGGCGGGCAGCTCACCTCCGGTGAGCACGTAGTCACCAATGGAAAGTTGTTCGTCGACGTAGGCCATGATGCGCTCGTCGAAGCCCTCGTAGTGGCCGGCGAGCAGGATGAGACCGGGCTCGTGGGCGAGCTGCTTGGCGGTGGCCTGGGTGAACTTGTGGCCGGAGGGGGTCATGAGCAGGACTGGGGCGCCGGGGTTCTCGGCCTTGGCGGCTTCGATCGCGGCGACGACCGGCTCGGGCTTCAGTACCATGCCGTCTCCCCCGCCGTATGGAGTGTCATCAACGGTGCGGCGGGTGCCCAACCCAAACTCGCGCAGGTCGATCAGATTGATCTGCGCTAGTTTGCGTTCCTGGGCCTTCCAGAGCATAGACATGTCGAAGGGACCCTTGAACATGTCGGGGAAGAGTGTGATGATGTCGACTCGTAACATGATGTTATTATGCCAGATTTTGGGAGATTGTCAAAAGGACTGACCTCCCCTAGCAATTACAGATCCAGGTCGTCGAGATCGGCGAACTCGCGCTTGGTGCGCGCTACCATTTCGGCTTCGGCATCGGAGTCGGGCGATTTCACGTCGTCTTTCTTTTCGGCAGCAACGGCGCCTTCGACCTGTCCTTCGCCGCCTTCGGGCTCGACGATCTTCAGGTTG
>JAQZBT010000030.1 GCA_029237755.1 Candidatus Saccharimonadota bacterium | reverse complement strand
CGCGACCTCGATCGAATCACCTGTGAGCCAGTCGTACTCCATATTTTCGTATGCTAACATGGCGCAAGAATAAGCAGAGGCAGCATGGACAAGATCGCGGTGACGTTGAATGAGTTTAAGAAGTTTCTGATTCGCGGAAACGTGGTCGACCTGGCGGTGGCTGTCATGATTGGTACTGCCTTTACGGCGGTCGTGACCTCATTGGTCAAAGACATTATCACGCCGTTGATCGCGGCGATTGGCGGCCAGCCGGACTTCTCCGGGCTGACCTTTACGGTCAACAACAGCAAGTTTATGTATGGCTCGTTTATCAACGCAGTAATTGCGTTCGTCATCCTGGCTGCAGTGGTCTTCTTCGTGGTAATTAAGCCGGTGAACCACCTGATGAAATTGGCGGCGCGCCGAGAGGCCCAGGAAGAGGCGAAGGAAGAGGCCGTTGACCCGCAGTTGGAGTTGTTGCGCGAGATTCGCGACGAGCTAAAGAAGCGGAAGTAGTTAGGCGCGCTTGAAGCGGCGGCCAACCCAAGCGGGCAGGCGCGATAACTTGTCGAACCAGACTATTAGTGATGCTTTGTTCAACTTCGGCCGGAGCGGCGGCTCGCGGTAAACGGTGGTGATGGCGACTACTCTGGCCCGGAACCTGTGGAAAACCTTCCCTACGAAGCGACAGTGCCGCCATGCTGCCGCCGGCAATTACGAGCAGGAGCAGAACTGCGGTTAGTTGCTTGTGCCGAAGGAAAAAACCGGTGAAACGACTACCAGATTGGGACATGGGACATGGTTGCTCCTTACGGTTGATGGAAAGTCCATGGTACATTGGATTCTAAGATGTGAACGTGAGTCTGTGCTCATAAATTGTAACGTAAGGGGGATGATACAATCATGGCTTTTGATGCCAATTCAGCATTGCGACACACGCCCAAGCAATCGCGCGGCCAGCGCAAAGTTGAGCATATTTTGCGCAGCGCTGAGGCGTTGTTTGCCGAGGTGGGATTCGAAAACGCTACTACTAATGCTATCGCGACACGGGCGGGTGTGTCGATTGGTTCGCTGTACCAATTTTTTGCGAGCAAGGAGGCCATTTTGCACGCCATGGCCGAGCGCTACCTGTCGCAAACGCGTGTAGCTCTGACCGAACAGTTGAGCTACGATGAGCCACAGGACGCGGAAGCGTTGCTCACAAAAATCCTCGAGACGCTGATCAAGCTGCAGGAGCAGCGGCCGTATTTCCTCCAATGTCTGTCGCGGTCGCAGCCGTCGCATGTGCTGACGGAACCGGTGCAGGCGTTTCATGAGGAGTTTGCCGAGGTTCTGAAAGGAATACTGCAGCGCTCGACTAATGAGACCGATGCAAAGGTCTTGAGCTTGCGCGCGCTGATATTCGTGGATACCGTAGGCATATTACTGCCCCATGCCGTGCGCAATAAGGGCCGGGCTCGGTCGCTGGCGGTGACAGAGATCCGATCGATGCTCATGGGTTACTTAGCGCCAACACTGAAAGTGAAAGGAATGATATGAGAGAATTTGGCCCGCCGGTTGACGAGGGGGTTCGTGCCGAGATACTGAAGTTGGCGCAATCGCTGTTTGACCGGGTCGAGCCCAAGCGGGCGGTGCGGGCCAAAGAGTTTGCGATGGATGAGAATCCGGAGCAGATCGTGGTACATGAGGTGGATTTGCGGAGTTCGGATGAGGATGGCCAGCGGCTGCGCGTGGCGGTGACTGAGGCTGCGGCCCGGCCGCCGTTTGAGTGGCTGCTGGAGATTACTTCGGATATCGGTGAGAGCGAGTACTTCAAACACTACCTGGTACGCGAGCACGACGTGGTGCTGGCGCAGCGGAAGGTGCTGACGCCGATCGATGCCGAGGAAGCTGAGCTGATTTTGAGTGACCTGCGGACGGCGGAGAGCTGGCTGTAAGGCTGGCCCGGGCGGCGGTGCTGGCGGCAGCAATACCATAATCGCGGACGGCGGTGCTGGTGGCAGCATCAGAAGGCAGCAATACCATAATTTTGAAAAACGCCTCACAGGGTGCGCTGTGGGGCGTTGTCGGGGATCATGGTCTAATAGGCTTTTTGACTAGGCTTTGCCGCCGGTGGTGCGGATCTCCTTGGCGACGATACGGCCGTTTTCGGGCTCGATCTCGTAGAGGTAGACTTCGCCGGTACCGATTTCGAGGCCGGGGATTTCCTCAGGGGCGACGTTTTCGATGTGTTTTACGAGGGCTCGCAACGAATTGCCGTGGGCCGATACAATTACGTTCTTGCCGGCTCTGAGATCTGCCAGGATGTGCTCTTTGTAGTACGGTACGGCTCGGTCGTGGACGTCTTTGAGGGTTTCGCCTCCCGGAACGGGGTGGTCCCAGCTGCGGCGGATCTTGGTGAACTCCTCCTCGCCCAGCTCCTCTTTGACCTGCCACTTGTTCTTGCCGGTGAGCTTGCCGTAGTCACGCTCGTTGATAGCGGCGGCTTTCTTGGCTTCAAGCTCGGTTTGGCCTAGCTCGTCCAGAATTTCCGACAATGTGTCCTGGGCGCGCTTGAGCCGGGAAGTATGCGCGGAGTGGAAAGTGATGTCCTCGAGAGCCTTGGCTGCCGCCCGGGCTTCCTGCCTCCCCTTTTCGGTCAGTTCGACGTCGGTCAGGCCGGTCCATTGACCGAGTTCATTCCAGGCGGATTGACCATGACGTACTAAAACTAAGTAAGCCATCTACTTGCTCCCCTGCTTGATGGCGTCGCGACCGGCGAAGACGGCCGTTTCACCAAGGTTCTCTTCAATGCGCAGTAGTTGGTTGTACTTGGCAACTCGGTCGGTGCGCGACAAAGAACCGGTCTTGATCTGGCCGGTCGCCAGACCCACCGACAAATCGGCGATGGTGGTGTCTTCGGTTTCGCCGGAGCGGTGCGAAATTACGGCGGTCCAGCCGGCTTTGTGGGCCATGTTGACCGCTTCGATGGTCTCGGTGAGGGTACCGATCTGGTTGAGTTTGATGAGGATGGAGTTGGCGGCCTTCTCTTCGATGCCGCGCCTCAAGAAGTCGGTGTTGGTGACGAGCAGGTCGTCGCCGACGAGCTGGACTTTGTCACCCAATTGGGCGGTCAGCTTCTTCCAGCCGTCCCAGTCGTCTTCGGCCAGGCCGTCCTCGATGGAGACGATCGGGTACTTGGCGGCCAGGTCGGACAGAAACGCTACCATCTCGTCGCTCGACAGCGCCTTGTCTTCGGCGGCCAGGTGGTACTTGCCGTCCTTGTAGAGTTCGGATGAGGCGACGTCGAGGCCAAGTGCGACATTGTTGCCCAGTTGGTAGCCGGCCTTGCTGACGGCTTCGGCGATCAGGTCGAGTGCTTCCTTGTTGCCGTGCTTCACGGCGGGGGCGTAGCCACCCTCGTCGCCGACGGTGGTGCCATAGCCGGCCTTGGTCAGGACCTTGGCGAGGGCGTGGAAGATCTCGGCGCCCATACGGATGGCAGACGAGAAGTTGGGGGCGCCGACGGGGAGGATCATGAACTCCTGGATATCAGTGGAGCCGGCCGCGTGCTTACCGCCGTTGATGATGTTCATCATGGGCAGGGGCAGCAACGGGTCCTGGATGCCGGGAGCCAGGTGCATGATGTGCTCCCAGAGCGACTCGTGGTGCTGCAGGGCGCTGGCACGGGAGGCGGCCAGGGACACTGCCAGGATGGCGTTGGCACCGAGGCGGCCCTTGTTGGGGGTGCCGTCGAGTTCGATGAGCTTCTTGTCGAGCTCTTCCTGTTCGTCGACGTCGAGGCCGGCGATGGCAGGCGCGATCTCGGTCCGGATATTGCCCACGGCTTTGGTGACGGCCTTGCCGCCATAGTCCTCTCCCCCGTCGCGCAGTTCGACGGCTTCATGAGAGCCGGTGGAGGCTCCGGACGGGACGGCGGCACGACCAAGGGTGCCGTCATCGAGGATGACGTCGGCTTCTACGGTGGGGTTACCCCGGGAGTCGAGGATCTGGCGGGCGGCGACGCTGGCGATGTTCAAGGTGGAGTTTCCTGCTTATACCAACCCCCAGATTCTCATATCTTCGGCTAATCGTGAAGCCTAGGACTCTTGTTTGGTGCGCCGGTCAGGCAGCTGCTCGTAGAAGTCGAGGGGAGCCTCGGAAGACGGCTTGGGCAGACTGCGCAGCCCCAGCGACTTGACGACGCTGGCGGGCGTCGGCACCGGCGAGATCAGCTCGTGGTAGAGCTTGATCGTGTTGGCAGCAGCAGCGCTGGCGGAGAAATTAGTTTCGACATGCTTGCGGCAGAGGGTGCGGTAGATCTGGTCGGTCCAGGCCGGGTCGAAGTATTGGGTGAGGTCTTCGAAGGTGTCGGCAACGTAGCCGGTAGTGCCGTGTTTGACCAGCTCGGGCATAGCACCCCCGCCGCAGGCAAGCACCGGTGTGCCGCTAGCCATGGCTTCGAGCGCCACCATACCAAACGGTTCGGCCCAGCGGTTGGGTATGACCATGGCGCGGGCGTTTTGCAGTAGGTGCTCTTTGGCTTCGCCCGCCACGCTACCGTGGAAACGGATGAGCTCGCCGTCGATGTAGGGCAGGGTCTTGACGAAGAGACGGAAGGCCGGATTGTTGTAGTAGTCGGAATCTGCACCCTTGGCAGCTTCGGCGAGGATTTGCTCGCGGCTGGAGAGGTCGGAGTCCGCGATCGGGCCGGCGACGTCGAGCGGGATGCCGTTAGCGGCGCAGTAACGGATGAGCTGGTCTTGGCCTTTTTCGGCGATGAAGCGGCCCATGACCAGGAGGCGGTCTCCGCCCGGTCCCACCTGGAAGTCCTGCGGGTCGACACAGTTATATACCACGCGGCCCTTTTGACGAATCACGATGGGGGCGGTGTGAAGTTGTGCCTTGGATACGGCAACAAAATTGAATCCTGGCAGTTTGGCAAGCTCGAGGTAGTTATCGGCCAACACAGGAATGGGATTGTGCATGGTGTGGATGACCGGCGGGAAGTCCTTTTCGGTCGAGGCGGCCGCCAAGACGTTGGTGACGGCCAATAGTCCGGAATTGTCGTGTATAACATCAAAACGCCCTTGCCGGGCGATCTGGAGGACTTTGGCGGCATACAAGTCGATGCCATAGGCCAGTTTGAAATAGGAACCGGACTGCAACTTATAGAGAGGCTCGGTAATTGTGCGTAGTTCCGAAACTTTCAGCTTTGAGCCATAAGGAGTAGTCACGGTAAGTCGTGCGCCCGCCCGTTGCAGTGCAGGAATAAGTGCTGCCGCAACCGCTTCAATGCCGCCGTACCCCTGAGGCGGGGTGGGCAGAAACGGTGGTAATACGAACAGTACTCGCAAACGTTTGGAATAAGGCTTTGACATCAACATATACTCTGGACCTCCAACTTGGTTGACCGCAAGCTGTTTGCCTGCGGTGCAAAGAGAACAAAGGCACAATACTGCACACGTTTCTGCTTATCTTGGTGAAATGTTACGAACGTTTACCAGGAATGACGTCGGACGAGGTGGGTGTTGGGGTTGTTTTTGCCTTGCTGAGATAGCGGTAACTAGTTGTGCAATATTACAACAAACGGCTATATGAGCGCTAGGGGCTGTAGGAAGGCACAACGAAGCTACGACTGCATAGACACGTTAGACTGACCGCGTCCGTAGATAATGAAAGGCTATTTTCCATGGCAGATCGTGTATATCAATCAAGAGAGTCGGTCCAACACACCGGCGACGGTATCGTACGTGACCGGGTAGTAGCTAACGAGAGCCCGGCGCGTCCGTACGCGATGGCCGAGCGCATCGTGATGTTGATCACCGGTTTTGTACTGTCACTACCCTTCGCCAGTCTCATCTATGGTTTGACTGCGCCGCTGGTGGCGCCGTTCTTCGGCCTGTTTGGCTACACCATGCAGTATGGTGTGGTGCGGCTCGAGATCGAGACGCTGGTCGCGATGCTGGTCTATCTGCTCATTGGGTACGGTATTTCCCGGCTCATGAGCGTCGGCCGCCTGCGCTAGGATTGCGTCCTATCACTGATACACCCGTCGTGCAAGGGCGGGTGTATTTTTTGAAGCAGTCTCAACTTGCGACAAATCTTCGGCATGGTGAGCCGTAGGGCTGTCATAGTTGTCGCAAGTTGAGACCAGGTTAGCTCATGAATCGAGGGGGGTTGACCCGCTTGCGACTGGCCGGCTTGAGGAGGAAGTAGAAGACGACTTCGATCAGCCAGAACAAGACCAGCCACAGGATCACAATGAGCGCCGGGAAAGCCAGGAGTGCGAGGGCGGGGAAGAAAACGGCTACCCAGCGCAGAAAGTCGGCCAGCGTGATGCCTTCCAGGCGGCTGTGGGCACGGACGGCCGCCCACATCATCCAACGCCGGAAGAACGGCACTCTGAGTTCGCGCAGGCTGCGGCGGAAGATACCGTCTCCGTCGGCCGTCGATACGACATTGCGGCGGAGCAGATAATCGTGCAGGACGGCGGCTTTGGTGTACGTGCCGTAGGACGGGACGAGCCAGAAGAAGATGCGCGGGACCGAGGCGAAATCGGTCAGGAAGCCGGTGGGGACGCGGAAAGTCTGTTCGCGGCCCTCGTATACCAGGGGTTCTAACAGCTTCCAGGTCTCTGCTGAAACCTGCTTGACGGTGACGTCCTGTTCGATGAATGGCATGCGGCCGGGGTCCCTCGTTACGCTCATTGTACAATGGTCTGCATGGCGAACACGCGAATATATTTAGTGCGGCACGGTGAAACGGATTGGAATGTGCAGGGAATCCTGCAAGGTCATACGGATGTGCCGCTGAACGAGCGCGGGGTGGAGCAGGCGGGTCAATTGCGGGAAGCGTTTAAGGGGGTGGGTATTAATGCCTTCCATGCTTCCGATCTGGCCCGGGCGCGCCACACCGCCGAAATCGTGGCATCGGTCCATGGAAAGGCAGTGACCGGTCATGTCGAACTGCGCGAACGCAATCTGGGTATACATCAAGGCAAGCCCAAGCCGGAGAGCGTGGATACCGCGCTTGACGATCCGTCGGTCGAGCCAGTGGAATCGGTGCGTCAACGGTTTCACAAAACGATGGTAGAGATTGCGCGGAGCCACGAGGGCGAGACTGTTTTGGTGGTGGCCCATTCCGGTTCGATGCGCCGCTTTCTGCTTTCGGAGGAGTTGCTCGAGCGTGACAGCGATGAGTTTATGACTGCACTCAAAAATGGCTCATATGTAGAGATTGACTGGGATGGTAGTAAGTTTCACTTGGTTGGTGTCGGCAGCATTGACGAGGCGTCCGAGGCTGAGCCGGAATGATTCCGGTTGAACAGATTGGGCGTTTCCGCGACAGCACACCCAGCGTGATGGCTTTGAAGCTACAGGAGCTCGAAGTAACGCAGTATTGGGGTGTAATCTTTTCGCCCAAAGGCATCGCCACACTGACTAAGCAGGACATCACCGGCTTTCTCAGCTACCGCCAAAACAAGCGCTGGCGGGAGATCAGCAAAGAGGACGTCACGGCCGACATGGAGCGGCTGCGGGCGGCTTTAGCGTGCCTGATAGACGAGACGCGGCCGATTGCCGAGCGGCTCGACGCGCTGGAGCCGGGGCGAGGTGAGCTGGCGGTACCGCATCTGGGCAAGGCGAAGCTCTCCCCTATCCTGCTCGTGAAGTACCCTAAACAGTACGGCGTCTGGAACGACTACAGCGAGCGGGCGCTGCGCGGTATGGGCTTGATGCCGGAGTTTGAGGACGGTTGGCATCTGGGGCGGCAGTATGAAGCCGTAAATGAGGTCTTGGTGCGGTTGGCCGGTGAGTACCGCGTGAGCCTGTGGTGGCTCGATATCATTCTTGAGCGGGTGGCACGGTTGGTGCGATAATCCAAAGCCCGCGGTTTGGGGCATTGCGCTTATGGTATTTTGCATACGGCTATTATTCCTAGAGACGGATATAATTCGAGACAAATGAAAACTATCGGCAAACGAATCGAGAGATTCCTGAAGGCTACCTGGCCGATCGGTTTGATTGTCTGGTTATTAGTAATTACTACCTGGATTAAGCTCGAATTACCTATTTTGGGGCATGATACGCCCTTTTTGATGTACTTCTTCGTGGTTGGTATCGCGGCGTTGTTAGCCGGTTTTGGGGCCGGCATCGTAGCTACGGTATTGGCGGCTGGGGCGGCTTACGTGTTTTTCCTGCAACCCGGAGATATTTCGCAGGTAACCTTGGGCGACGTGCTTAAGTTGTCGTTGTTTATGGCGGAGGGCGCGTTGATTTCGCTGATAGTCGAGCAGGAGCGGCGTAGCCGGCGGAAGTTGCAGCGGAGCCTCGATGAGCTTGAGACCACGCGGCAGCGGTTGGCGGAGTCAAATGAACGGGTGACCCAGCTGTTGGCCGATGTGATGGACAAGAGCGTCGAGCAGCGTCCGCGCAAAGGGCGTAGTTAGCCTGTATCATTGACCCATGTCTGATACGGAAAAGCCGAAGGCGGCTGTGACTGCCGAAAAAAACAAGGCGCCTGAACTACCGAGTTGGGAGAAGTTCGCTCCGGCTTTGTTAGTAGTGGTCATTATTTCGGTACTCACCGTTTGGGCGATGAATGCGCTCGGCGGCGTGGACAAGGTGCGCGGGTTTGTCGAGGGCACAGGCGTATGGGCGCCAGTGACTTTTATCTTGTTGAAGGCGGCCACATATGTGTTTGCTCCCCTGTCGGGGACGCCGATGAAGATTACGGCTGGGGCACTGTTTGGGGTCTGGGATGGATTGCTATATCTAACGATCGGCGATTTGCTGGGCGGCAGCCTGAACTTCTGGATCGCCCGCATCTTTGGGCGGCCGCTGATCGGGCGGTTGGCTGGCGAGAAATCACTGAAGAAGGTAGACGATACGGCGGCGCACGTGGGTGGCTGGAAGGCTCTCCTGATAGCGCGATTGGTACTGTCGCCGCTGTACGACTTCATCTCTTATGCTGCCGGTTTGTCTAACCTGAAGTTTAAGCACTACGTGTGGGTGACGCTGGTGGGCGGAATCCCGGCCGCGTTGATGTTTGCCTGGTTTGGTGATGCTTTGACGCAGGGGCCAACGGGAATCTGGATATTGCTGGGGGCGGCGGCGCTGGTCGGGCTGTCGATGGTGCTGCAGAAGTGGGCAGCGAAGGCTGAGGTTCCGGGGTCAGACGCGAAAAAGTAGCGAGACCATGGTTTTGGATCATAGCTCCTGCCCCAGGGGCATTTTTTAGTGCCCGCCCTCTACCCTGTAGCCTGCGCGCCGCAGTTCCATCGCCCAGCGCGATTCCATCGCTTCGGCCTGTGCTTGCGACCCATACCGCGGCAAGTGGGCGTACAGGTCCGGGCGCAGCCGGCCGGTGGTGCCGCGGCGCTTAAACGGTTTGGCCGCGTGAAATACGGCGTAGCCAGTGAGGTGCTGCTGAAGGCGTTCTTCGGGCAGGTACCAGGACTGGCCGACGTAGACGTGGTTTGAGTTGCCGTTGATCTCGATGACGTAGACACCATAGGTGCGGCGGGGCTCGATCATACGGGCGCCGGTGACCAATTCGTAGCCAAACTCAAACTGGTCGCGTACCCGCATAACATAATCTGGATAGACCTCGTAGCGGTACAACCGCTGCGGGACGGTGCGGCCGGGCTCGTAGATGTAGTCGATTATGACGCCTTTGCGGCTCCCCTGTGAGGCGCGCATGAAGGCGTAGAGGTCGGCCTCCCATTGCTTGGGGTCGTCGACCATACGCTCGATGGCGGGTACTTTTGCCATACACAACAGGATAACAGTTTGATAGACTGCCGGGATGGTAACGGAGAACCGCTATGCAAGAGATCCGAAAACGCGAACGGCCTCAGCCGCCCGAACTGCGTGACCAAGTCGTGGCCTTTGCGCGTACGGCGCTGCCGCCGCTGGTAGCGAAGTACGCCATGCGATGGCTCAAGCTAGCCTACGCTATTCCGCAAGTTCGGGCCGCGGTGATGATTATTGCAGGTATTATGCTGGGCTTCTTAATTGTTCCGGCGCTAGTGATTGGCGTGCTCGCCTTTGTGGCCACCGGTGATTCGGCAACGGCGACAGTGGCAGCGCTGACGATGACGATCCTGGCCGGGGTACTGTTGGGCGTGATACTGGCGAAGCTATACAGCCGCTGGAAGGCCTTCCGGCTGCGCTACTTCGGTATTCGCTAATCTACCAGCGTCCGCTGGCGCCACCGCCACCGGAGCCGCCCCCGCCAAAACCGCCGAAGCCGCCTCCCCCACCGCCACCGCCGAAGAAGCCTCCGCCTGACCCCCAGAACGAGGTGTCTTGGTCGTGTCGGCGGCGTTCGCGGTAGTTGCGCGAGAGTACGTAGTCGAGCAGCAGGCCGAAGGCGCCAAGTACGCCCGCGGCTATGAGGGACGCATTGATGAACGTGCCCAGACCGGCGCCGGCAGCGGCGCCGAGGATGCCGCCGAGCCACCAGGATTTGGTGCGGCCGAGGAAGGCGCCGATATAGGTCATGAGCGGCCAGGCCAGGAACAGCAACCAGAAGGGTAGGCCCTCATCCTGCCCTTTGGGTGCGGGCTGTGGCAGGGGTGAGATGTTGGCCTCGTCCCGGCTGATTTCAGATTGGAGCTGAGCGAGGCCGGCGGTGATGCCGGCGTTGTAGTTGCCTTCCGCGAAGCGGGGCGAGATGTGGTTGCGGATGATGGAGCCGGCCTTGGCATCGGTAATGGTTCCCTCCAGGCCATAACCGACCTCGATGCGCAGCCGGCGGTCGTCTTTGGCGACGAGGAGGAGCACGCCGTTGTCCTTATCCTCTTTGCCGATCTTCCATTCTTCGAAGGTGCGCACGGCAAACTCTTCGATAGTGTCGTCACCGACAGTATTAACGATGGCGACGGCGATCTCGTTGCCGGTCTTCTCATCGAATTGTTTGAGCTGGTCGTCGAGTGTCTTGGCCTGCTCGGCCGTGAGCAGATTGGCGTAATCGTTGACGTAGCCGGTGGGCGCCGGGATATGGGCGGCCAGCACGGCGGGCGCAAAGGCCAGCAGTGTCAGGGCGGTGAGCGCAGCCCGGGCCCACATCAGGGGGACGGCGTTGGAGTAAATCTGACTGTCGGGGCGTCAGCGGCGGCGGCGTCGGCCTCAAAGTATGGCTTCTGCTTGAAGCCGGTGACGCCGGCGAGGATGTTGCGGGGGAAGACAGAGACGGCAGTGTTGTAGTCGCGGACCTGCTCGTTGTAGCGGCGGCGCTCGACCGAGACGCGGTTTTCGGTGCCCGAGAGTTCGTCCATGAGCGCTATGACGTTCTGGTTTGAACGGAGCTCGGGATAGTTCTCGACGACGACCAGGAGCCGGGCCAGTGAGGATTCGAGGTTATTGGCGGCATCGACGCGCTCGGCGGGAGTGTTGGCGCCGGCGTAGCGCGAGCGGGCGTTGGCCAGGTCGGAGAAGACTTTCTGTTCCTGAGCTTGGGCGCCTTTGACCGACTCGACGAGATTGGGAATGAGGTCGAGACGGCGTTGGTACTGTACTTCGACCTGCTTCCACTGGGCGTCGACGGCGGTAGATTGTCTGACGAGACCGTTATAGGAGCCGACGAGCAGGATGCCGATCAGGACGAGTCCGCCGACGATGGCAGCGAGAACGAGCAGGACGACTCCGGCGATGCCACGAGATTTCATGTTGGTTAAATCCTTTGCTTTATAACAAGAGGATTTTACCGGTCTGGAGGCAAAAAGCGTTGGTTGTTTTGACGGACGGAGGAGGCTTTTGGGCTAAGCTTTTTGACCGAAGTATTCCAGAGCCTGATCGTAGTCAGCCTGGTTGTCCATCTCGACCCATTTCAAGCCGGTGATGTCGACGACGCGGAAGGGCTCGCCTTGCTGGACGATAGTCTCGTAGGCGACCTCGTAGTACTTCTGGTGGTTGGCTTCGTCCTTCACCATCTTCTCGAGGGCGTCGAAGAGAGCAGTAGCGGACCTTTGAGCGATCTTTTCGATGCCGATCGATTCGCCGGCGGCGTCGGCTACGGGAAGCTTGTTGCCGATGTGCCTGATCTTGCCATTGCTGGCGAGAACTACTTTGATGACTTCGTCGTCGACGTCGGACTTATCGACGCAGACGTAGCTGGCGCCATCGTCAGTGGCGGCCAGGCGCGCGATGATCTCCTCATCGAAGTTGACGTCGCCGTCGAGTTTGATGAAGGTGTCGTTTTCGACGTGCGGGCGGGCC
Organism: Candidatus Saccharimonadota bacterium; assembly: GCA_029237755.1. Taxonomy (GTDB): domain Bacteria; phylum Patescibacteriota; class Saccharimonadia; order UBA4664; family UBA4664; genus JAQZBT01. Next base: position 2,159 of record JAQZBT010000030.1, on the reverse strand, counting down.
ATCAGGAGCGAATAGCCGGTGTTGGTGGTCTGGTAGTTGTCGTTGCGCACGTAGGTGACATCGAGCTCGGGGAAGGTCTGGGAGACATAGTCCCGGATCTTGTCTTCCATGTGGCCGGTGACGAGTACGAACGAGGACACGCCGTGGCGCTGAAGCTTGGAGATCATCAGCTCCAGGGTAGTGTGGTCACCGATGGGAAGAAGGGCCTTGTGGTTGTTGTCGGTCAGGGGGCGGAGGCGCGAGCCGAAACCGGCGACTAATATTACTGCTTTCATAAGTGGTCCTTGATTACTTTCGCAACGGCCATTTGAGGCGTTCGGAGTTGGTTGTAAGTTGGGTGCCTCGCTCAATCAACCGCCAGACGACCCAGAAGACTTGGGCGATAGCGATGATCCAGAGAGCGATGTCGAGGCGGCCGACCAGGGCGCCAAGGGCGACGATGATGGCAAACTCGGCCTCATCGATCAGCAGCAGGGTGCGGTTCTTGATCCAGAACAACTGGGCGGCTTCGGTCAGAGATGTGGCTTGCCGGGCGTAGAGCTGGTCCATGTCGGCTTCGAGCTCGTGCCGCTTGGCGGCGGAGGTTTCAAAGTACTTCGGGTCGCGGGAGAAAGCGCTATACATCGTCTCCAGTTTCAGGTAGTAGCGGTACATGAACATAAAGCCGGCGATGAAGCCGAGCATGAGATAGAAGACGTGACCTGTCTGGAGGTAGGCGGCCAGGCCGGTAAAGAAGGTGATGAGGAAGATTTTCAGGATATCGAGTACCTTATCGAGGTAGTCGCCGAGCACAGAGTACTTCTTGGTGATGCGGGCGAGTTGGCCGTCGATGTCGTCGCCAACGTAACCGAAGAAGATGAGAAAAGCGGCCAGCGGCAGGTGGTACGGGAAATCGAGGGCCAGGAAGACGCAGCCGAGGGCAAACATACTGAAAGCTACCAGTGTGACGTGGTTGGGGGTCAGGAATTTGATCTTGGCTAGCGGCTTGACGATGAGAGCAGCCAACGGATAACCAAGGCGGTCGCCCCAGTTGCTGAAGTACGTCGATTTAACGACGCGGATAGATTGGTCTTGAGTTTTGGACATAGATACTCTACTTTAGCTTGAAAAAGTTGTATATTGTTGCCTAATGATTGAATACGATACCACAAAAGAGATCAAATTTGAAGTCGTAACGGACTTGGACGCGGCCCGCGCTGTTTGGGACGCGCTCGCTGCGCATTCCGAAATCGACGACGAGTGGGACTTCCGTCACCTATTTTACAGGCACCTCGGGTTCCCGCTGCATTTTATCGTGGCCTACGATGGCGAGCGGCCGGTGGGGTTACTGCCGTTGCAGCTCAATACGGGTGAGGGACCGATCCCGCAGTCTTACGAGCTGAAGCATAACTTCCTGGAGTTCTTCGGGGGTGACGATACCGACAGCAACCGCGTGTTGACCGCGCCCGGTTACGAGCACCTCGTGCCCCAGCTCTTCGAGCAGATCGACCGGCCGGCCGTGCTCGCTCCCTTGGCCGAGCCGTATGCCGACGCGCACCAGTACACCAATAAGTACATCGCCGACCTGCGCGGGCTAGGCAGCTTCCCTGACTTCTTGAACCGCTACCTGGATGGTAAGAGCCGCGGCAAGATGCTGCAGCAGGTTAACCGCCTTGAGCGCAACAACGAAGTCGCTGTGAGCGACGGGACCGCTGCCGACCTGCCGCAGTTGTTTGAGTACAACCTGGCCCGCTTCGGCGAAGCCTCGTCTTTCAACTACCCGTACCGCCGCCAGGTTTTTGCTGACCTGATGGAGCGCTACGACCATGACGTGTTTACTATCAAGATCAACGGCGAGACGAAGGCCGTGGGCTTTGCCCTTATCTACAACAACGCCTATCTGGCGATGAATATCGGATACGACTACGACGTGCGCGACCTGGGAAAGTACATCATCGGCGTGGAGATCAACCGCGCCATCGAGCGGGGCTGCGACGTATTTGACTCCGGCAAAGGCGGCGGCGGCTGGAAGGAACAGTTCCGCCTCGAGCAACTGCCTCAGTACATGCTGACGCTGCGTGGCTAGCGGCGAACGGTAACCTGGCGCTGGTCGTCGGTCGCCGGCTCGGGGATGTGTGCCAACTCGTGCTCGTGGATGTCGTCGATCAGGCGCTTGATCA
>JAQZBT010000118.1 GCA_029237755.1 Candidatus Saccharimonadota bacterium | reverse complement strand
GGGTGACGGAAGGGTCGTGGGCGGGCGGCTCGAAAGTCACGATTTCGGTGGGCAGCCCTGTGCTTTTCGCCCAGCCGTTGATCGCTTCGATCTGCTTGCGGGCCTCTGGGTCGGGCGCGACTTCACCATTAGCGCTAACCGGTATGGCGTAGCGCATAGCGTAGGATGGGTTTTCTCCGCCCACAGTCAAAAGCAGCTCAAGCTTGGTTTGGACATTGATATCGAGTTGCTCCAAAGAGCCTATCGACCGCTCTTGCGGGGTCTTGGCTTCGAGTGCCGGAGGCTGATGATGCAGCTCTGGCGAAGGCTGGGAGTGTTGCTCAGGCGAGTGCGGGGCATGTTCCATGCCTCCAGCATACCCTATCGCCGGAAGAAGCCTTTCTTGCCGCTGTCGGCAGCAAACTGCTCGAGCAGTTCGCGTTGCTTGGATGACAGCTTGGTGGGGGTTTCGACGACGACCGAGACGAGATGGTCGCCGCGCGAACGACCCTGAAGGCCTGGTACTCCCCTTCCGGAAAGCTTAAACATTTTGCCCGATTGGGTACCAGCCGGAATTTTCAGCGTGACCTTGCCGTCCACGGTATCGACTTCCACTTCGGTGCCGAGGGCAGCTTCCACCATGGAGATCTTGGCTTCGGAGAGAATGTCTGTGCCATCGCGCTCGAAGCGCCGGTCCGGCTTGACGCGCAGTTGGACGTAAAGGTCACCCTTCACGCCGCCGCCCTTGGGAGCGGCACCCTGGCCGGTGAGGCGGATGGTATTGCCGTCGTCGACGCCGGCGGGAACTTTCACGGTGAGCGACTTGGTCCGGCGCTCGATGCCGGTACCGCGGCAGACGGTGCAGGGCTTCTCCGGGATTTTGCCCCGGCCCTGGCAGTCCGGGCAGACGCCGGTCTGCTGGATGGCGCCGAGGATGGTCTGCTGCACGCGCGTGACCTGGCCGCGGCCCTTACAGGTCGAGCAGGTTTTGACGCTCGAGCCGGGCTCGGCGCCTTCGCCTTTGCAATGGCTGCAGGCGTCGTCGAGGGTGACGCTAATATCTTTCTCAACACCAAAGACGGCCTCCGAAAATTCGATGACGAGGCCAACTTCGAGGTCGCGGCCGCGGGCCGGACCGCGCTGGCCGCCGCCGAAGGGGTTGCCACCCATGAACTGGTTGAGGATGTCGGAGAAATCGAAGCCTTCGAAGCCCTGGCCGCCGAAGGGATTGCCGCCCTGAGCGCCGCCACCAAACGGGTTGTCCTGGGCACCGGCGTGTCCAAACTGGTCGTAGCCCGCGCGCTTTTGCGGATCCTTGAGTACCTCGTAGGCCTCGCCGATCTCCTTGAACTGCGAGTCGTCGCCGCCGTGGCGGTCGGGGTGGTGCTCCATGGCGAGCTTGCGATAGGCGCGCTTAATCTCCTCCGCGGTGGCAGACTTGGAGACGCCTAGGATGTCGTAGTAATCGCGTTTGGTGGCCATTCTACTTGTTTACCTGCTTCGTCATTGTGATATTAAGGTCGCCGTCTCGGATGACTTGCTCCCCTGTTTCCTTGTACCCAGATTTGGCGTAGAAGGTGGTGGCCTTGACGCGCGAGTCGAGCGAGAACCCCATCACGCCGCGCCGAATCGCTTCCTGCTCGGCAGCAGCCAGCACCTGAACGCCGATGCCTTGTCCCTGGTAGTCGGGGCGCGTAGCCATTTTGCGCACAAGGTAATTGGACGATCCTTTTGTAAGCGGCTGAAGCCGCACAGTACAGATTACGTCACGGCCCGCAAATGCAGCCATATGAATGACATCGGGATGCTTATCTATTTCGCTGAGCTTGAGTTCGGTGGGGTTGGCGTGATCAGCATCAAGAACTTGATGGCGCAACCTGCGGACCGCCTCCAGTTCGTCCGGGCGCGGCATGCGGACAGTGATTTGTGCTGGTATTGATGGTGTCATCTACTCGCTGGGTCTTAGGTTTTCGTCCATCCATTCCTGCGCGGCGCCGGAGAGGCCGACGAGCGGGAACATCTGGAGGACGAAGATTTCGTAACTATGCAGGCGGCCGACTTCGGCCTCAACGGCGAAGAAGAGGTCCTCGGCCGAATCCATGATGAGCAGGACTTCACTCGCCTCTTCCAGCTCGCCCTTGTACCAGGCCTTGGACTCCACCGGCGTTTGCTTGGCGCAGACGATGAGCTTGTGTTCAAGCAGAGCGTCGGCGATCTTGGTAGCTTCGGCGGTGTCTTCGCAGGTCAGGTGGAGCTGGACGTACTGGCGCATCTGGAATTATCCCCTTTTGCCCATTATAGCTGGGAGGGACTCATTACCGGCTTTCGCCAGGTTTGATGCCGGTGTCGGAAGGAGCGATGACCTTCTGCTGCCGGGTCGCCGGAGCATCACCGTGGCGGGCCGCATCGATGCGGGCCTCGTTGCTCAGGATCTTACTCAGGCTAGCCCGCAGCTCCTCTGATGTATCGGGCTTGGCAAGTTCGATCTCGACGATGATTTGCTTGAGGTCGGCTAGCTGGTTGTGGATCTTACCAAGCATTTCGAGCTGACGGTCGCTGT